>JAFGIC010000147.1 GCA_016929815.1 Deltaproteobacteria bacterium | reverse complement strand
TTATTGGAAGATGATAGGGCGCCGGCTTAATGGAGGAAATTTAAAAGTTTTTTCAGGAGAAACTGATCAATCCACTGCAATCATTACATTGGATGAATAAGATTCAATACCGGATTCTACTCATATTTCCACCATTCTATTATTGATCCGAGCCTTCTGTATTTAATGCCTTCTCTCTCCTCGATCTCCCTGATCCAGTCCCCCAGGGCACATGCATGATGAATTATAAGGGGTGTGCTGTGTGGCGGGAGTATGTCCCTTTCAAGTCCGTATGCGGCGATATTCGCCTGTGTGTTGGAAAATATCTCTCCTGTATCCCATGGGGTAGGGTGTATGAATCCATGGATGGCGCCATCGGACCTTGAATAGCTCCAAGTATCGGCAAACTGTTTTTTCATATCGCGCATCAGCCTGATAGCCCTCAGGTTGGTTTCCACATCGGTCCCCTTATTGAAGTTGCGCAGCAGATTATCGTCAAATGCCTCAAACCCCATGGATGATAAAAGTATCCGGGTTCCTGTCTCACGTGCGATGAGAAGCGACTCTCTTAATCTTGTCTCGCCCCTGATGAAATAATCCGCTCTCAGAATCAGGTTAACCTGAGAAAGTCTGATTTTATTTTGTTTAACCTCCTTTAAAAGAACGGGGAGGGTGAAAAGAGGATTTTCGTTGATCAATTCAAAGGGTATCTTCCTGCCGTCTTCCTGCTCGGGGAGAGCAGAAATCTGGCTGAGCACCGTATCCATTCCTAACTCGCCGTAGAAACCCTTGTCGGCTGCAACATCGCAAAAGCTGCACCCCTTTGAAAATATGGAAATCTTTTCATTGTTTGGAGCTTTCAGGTCTGCCGGATAATCGATATGAATATCATGCCCTCTGCCCGCGTAAGGACATCCTATCTGTTGCACTACCTGGGCAACGGTGATTTTGATCGGCATAATGCCTTCCTTCCCGATCCTGTAAAGGTTGTTCCATTTAACAGTCCTTAGAAATTCCTCGTTCCATGCCTTTGCGCTGTTGCTGACTATCCGGAAGTCCGGTGAGATTAATGTGACTCCGGGTGAAGACAACCATTGATCTTGATTTTCTATATCATTTAACAGGAGTATGGCTTGTTCTGCGGGGCCTTTAATTGAAAAGGAAAAAGAACCGGAGAATCCCTTGAACCGGTGGAGATGCTCCTTCCATCCGGTTTCGCCTATATAATCAGGGTAGGACTGGGGGCCTGCAAGTATTGTTATTGCACCTTCATTCTTTAGTTCCCGGGAAAAGGAAAAGAGGTCCTCGCGACCGCTAAGGGATGAAAAACCGATAATCTTTTTTTCTTTTCCAAAATATTCATCCAGGAATTTTTTTATTAATGATTTGTCGTCATTGCGTGTAACTGCTATGACAATGCATTCATAATCTGTGTTGTCTTCAATGATGGTGGCGGCTATTTGAGGTCCGAGCAGGCCATAGGATTCGTTTTCAAAGTAGCTGGCTATGATTGCCATCCGGTTTTTTGTTTTCATGATTGCCTTTTTATCTTTTTTCAAATAGATTTAAGAATAAATACAGGGGGATTATTTAACAAAAATCATGCTTTCACAAGAAGAATTAGCAAGGTACGACAGACAGATAATGATCCCTGAGATTGGGAGAGAAGGGCAGGAAAGGCTTAAGAAGGCGAAGGTTTTTGTTGCCGGGGCAGGAGGGCTGGGCTGCCCCATATCTATTTATCTGGCTGTTGCAGGTGTAGGGCAGATCAGGATAGCCGACAATGACAGGGTTGACCTCAGCAACCTGAACAGGCAGATACTTCACTGGGGAAAGGATATCGGCAGGCTGAAGGCGGACTCTGCAGGAGAGAAGCTTTTCGAAATAAATCCTCATGTAAAGATTGAGACTGTGAGTGAGACCATTGACGAGGGAAATGTCTTTTCACTTACTGATGGTTTTGACGTCATATTGGATGCAATGGACAACTGGGCCGCAAGATATGTACTGAACAGGGCGGCCCTGGAAAAAAATATCCCCTTTTTCCATGGCGCTGTAAGGGGTCTTGAAGGAAGGGCAATGACCGTCATACCGGGGAAAACCGCATGCTTGAGGTGCATGTATCACGGGACGCCGCCGCCTGAAAGGTCTCCGGTGCTGGGTGCAACTCCCTCTGTTATAGCCGCTATCCAGGTTACCGAGGCCGTCAAATATATTGTAGGCGTGGGAGATCTTCTGGCAGGAAGGCTTTTGATATATGACGGAATGAATATGACATTCAGGGAGTTTAAACTGAAAAAGAATCCGGAATGTGATCATTGCGGGAGAAAGCGATTAAGACATGACCGTTGAAATAAGTCTTCACAAGACACATCGCCGGCATACGGATAATAAAGAGGTAGTCGAGGTTGAAGGGAATACAGTGGGAGAATGCCTTCGTGACCTTGTAAAAAAGTATCCGCCACTGGATAAAGAAATCTTTAAAAACAAGAGGTTAAATACTCTTATTGAAGTATATATTAATGGCGCAAGCGCCTATCCGGATGAGCTTGCCAGACCCGTCAGGGATGGAGACAAGATCAGCCTTGTTTACATGCTTTCCAGCGGATAAAGTTCAATTATTCGGGAACACAAGAGATTTTACTGTTACGGGGAATACCTGCCGACCCACCAGCGGCGCACTTATGTCTATCCAGTCTCCGTCATTAAGCGACAGCTCGTCAAGCGACAGCAGATTGTTTTTAAGGCTGGTTTCACGGCGCATCACGTTGCCCACGCTGCATGCCACGTCTTTTTCAAAAATAAGGATCACAGGGATATTGTTCCTTATGGAATTTACAAGGGCGCTTTCAACGGATTTGGCGAACAGTTCAAGATCAGCGTAATTCACCTTGACGGGGTCATTGAAATACAAGGCGACTGTCTCCTGGCCTTCCAAGATGCCGTATCTCTGAAAGGCAAGATTTATCTGTGAAACAATATGGTCGGGGCTTAATTGTGACTGATCCACATCCACCCTGAGAACCGGGATGTTTCTAATAGGAAATGAAAGCCTTTCATCCATGAAACCTGATGAGCCTGAAATGGAGAGTGAGTAGGCTCCTGCGCCGATAACGGTTGCCCTGATCTTATTTACGGGCTCTACAACGGGGGCCTTCAAAAGCGGCGTAAGGGCGATGATCTTGGCGGCCAGCAACTCTCCTATGTCATTGAATTGTCCCAGACCTCCATAGATAAACTCGGCGACGCCGCCGGAAAAGATGTATTCATCCATTTTACCCGGGAATGTCAGGTCTTCAGTCAGCATAAGTTCCTTTGCCAGGGGTGAACGGGCGGGGCCTGTCATAACCTCTATAAGGACCTCTGCCAATTTTCCCACTATTTTACCGAGGTCGTCTTTAGGGATGAAATCGCCGATCTTGTAATCAAGACCAATGCTGTGCATAACCTTTACCGCGGGGGTGTTAAGCCTGCATATTTTCCCATCCGGATCAATTGCGATCAGCCTGCCTCCCACCGAAATACAGCTTGTAGAAACGACCTCTCCATTTTTTGATATGGCAATGTTGGATGTCCCGCCACCAATATCGCAGGTCATTATTGTCTTTTTTAGAGTCCTTGATCTTACAGTGGCGCCTGAACCCATGGCGGCAAGGAGGCTCTCAAAGTTGGGACCGGCAGTAGCGGCGACAAATTTACCGGCATCTTTGGAGAGGGCTTCGGCTATCTGAGGCGCGTTGTGTTTTTTAGCAGTCTCTCCCGTAACAATAACGGCCCCTGACTGGATATCTTCCGGATCTATACCGGCAAGCTCAAATTCTTCCTTAAAAAATGCTGTTAACTTATCAATATCAATAGTATTATCGTCCAAAAAAGGCGTATATATAATCCTTCCTTCATGGATTATCTGCCTCTCCTTCACCTTGAATTTTAGTGTGGGAGAATGCTCATCCCTGATCAATATCAGTTTTGAGAATACAAGGTGACTGGTTGAACTGCCGACATCTATGCCGACTGATAGTAGTTCGATTCTATTGATTTCCATAGCGATTTCTTAAATATTGCCCTTTGTAAGGCGGCTTTTTTCTCCAAATGGGATTTTCTGTTATTTCTCAATAAAATACAGACAGCAAGTGCCCGCGACATCTGCTGGAGGAGAGGTC
>JAFGIC010000146.1 GCA_016929815.1 Deltaproteobacteria bacterium | reverse complement strand
TAAAATCTAGCTATGACATTTTACGAATATTGTGTGGCATTTGGCGTCAATCTAAAGTGTCCATTCATAAACGGGGCATTTATAGATGGGCACTACTTAAGAGGGATGGGCGCCTGTGTTGATTTGTTGAAATATATTTTCCGAAAATGCTATAAATATATTTGCGTTTAATTAAAACAATTTCTTATAATAGAAAGCTATTGAAATAGGATTTAGATCTATAAATGTTCTGTTAACTATATGATAACGAAAAATGATCACCTTAAACAGCCGGTTATGACTGCGGCGCGAAAGGACTTTGCGACGCTCTACGAGGGGTTCTCTATTCAACAGGCCCTGGATGATGTCCGGTCGCGTGATATAGGCGAAAAGATAGTCTATTTCTATGTCGTAGATAGGGAGGGAAGACTTTCCGGTGTGGTTCCTACAAGGCGCCTGCTTTCTGCACCCCTTGACCAAAGGCTATCCGAGGTGATGATAAGACGGGTCATCGCAATCCCGCAGGAAGCTACAGTGCTGGACGCCCTGGAATTTTTTGCCATGCACAAACTCCTGGCCTTTCCGGTTGTGGATCAGCATAGACAAATTACGGGCGTGGTGGATGTAAGCGTGTTTACCGATGAGGTTTTTGACATGACGGAGCGTGAGCGAATGGAGGAGGTTTTTGAGCTCATCGGCTTCCATGTTTCTCAGGTTCGGGGGGCCTCTCCGTTAAAGGCATTCAGATTCCGCTTTATGTGGCTCCTGGCCACCATAGGCAGCGGGACGATCTGCGCATTTCTTGCAAGCGCCTATGAAACGACCCTGGCAAAAAGCATTATCCTGGCCTTCTTCCTGACCATGGTTCTGGGACTGGGCGAGAGCGTAAGCACCCAGTCCATGACAGTGACAATCCAGGGGCTTCGTTCAAGGCCCATGAATCTGAAGTGGTATCTCAGCGCATTTTGGCGTGAGGCCGGAACTGCGCTGCTCCTCGGTTCGGCATGCGGACTGGCAGTGGGCCTTATTGTATTTATATGGCATTGGTCCGGAATAGCCGCTATTGCAATCGGGATCAGCGTCGTCCTGGTTATCTTTGTAGCGTGTCTTCTCGGACTGAGCATCCCGGCTCTGCTGCACTCACTCAACCTTGATCTTAAGATTGCCGCCGGGCCCATGACACTGGCCATGGCGGATATATTCACAATACTTATCTACCTGGGGCTTGCAGCGGTACTGCTTTAACCTCCCCCTGGCCCCCAAAGGGGGACAGACTCCCCCCCCTGACCGCCGAAGGGGGACAACCTCACCATGACGCCTCAGCCTTCGCACAAGACTACTGAACGGCGAGCCAAAGGGGATAGACAGACTTCAAAAAGGGCAAGAGCCGTTCGCCCTTACAAAGGGGGCTGCCTTCCCCTGCATCGCTTTTGTCTCTTTCTTTTTCTTGACCTGTAATATGAATTAGGCTATTTTCCTGATATACAAGAGTTATGAACTAGGCAAGGCCACCCAGACTCAGTCGGGGTGGTTTTTTATTTTGAGGTTCAAATTGTTCAAGCTTCTTGTTATAGACAACTACGATTCATTTACCTATAACCTGGTGCAGATGTTCATGCACTATGAATTGCAGATTCATGTACACCGTTCGGATAGGATTACCATGGATCAGGCGTATTCCCTTTCACCCGATTATATACTTATAAGCCCCGGCCCAGGAAAACCCTCAGATTCAGGCATATCAATACCCCTTATAGATTCGTTCTCTAAAAAGGTCCCCATACTGGGGGTATGTCTGGGGATGCAATGCATCAATGAGGCGTTCGGGGGCAGTACCGTAAGGGCGCCGGTTCCGGTGCACGGCAAGACAAGCAGCATCCGGCATGACAATTACGGGCCCTTCCTGGGGCTGCCTTCGCCATTCAGGGCTGCAAGATACCACTCTCTTGTTGTGGCGCCGGACAGGAACGGGCCTTTGATCATAACATCCAGGAGCGAGGAAGGCGTCATTATGGGGATATCCCACAGGGATTTTCCTCTCCACGGGATACAGTTTCATCCGGAAAGCTTTATGACGGAATATGGCATTATGATTATAGAAAATTTTCTTAAGGACGGTCCCATGGGGAAGGATGACAGCGATCATGATTGATCTTCTAAGTGCAATAGGAAAGGGACCGGAGACGCGCGTCAAAAGGATAGAGATAGGTAAACCCTTTATTGATATTGCAGCCGGGTTTGCCTCAACCGAGGGGACAGTCCTGCTTATGAGCGGAGGGGATCTTGACTGCTCAAGGTATCACATACTGGGGATAAAACCATGGCTTTCATTTACAGGGAGGGGGCTGAAGCAGAATATCACAATCTGCGGGAGATCACTTGAATTTGAATCAGACCCCTTTGACGCGCTTCGCGTTATCCTGGACACATATCATACGGAAGAGCCCTCGTCGCAACTGCCTTTGACGTCGGGGCTTATGGGGTATCTGGCATATGACCTGAAGGATCATATAGAAAATATCCCGCGTACGTCCGTGGACGACCTCGGTCTTCCGCATATCTGTCTATTTGCCCCGTCGGTCATTCTCATCCACGATAAAAAAGACGGCTCAACCTGGCTGTGTGACAATCGGACTCATGCCGACGATAGCGACGTTATTTCTCGGTTGAAGACGGCGTGTGCGGAAACAAGGACCGACCTTCCCGGGAAAAGAGGCGCTCACGGATTCAAGTCGAACATGACAAGGGAGGAATATATATCCTCAATAGAGAGGATAAGGGAGCATATAGCGTCCGGCGACGTATATCAGGTCAACTTCGCACAGCGTTTTGAATCGGAGTTTTCAGACGATCCCTTTGAGCTTTTCAAAACCTGGTATCTGGAAAATCCGGCCCCGTTTTTTGCATATATCAATGCAGGCAGCCATTATATCCTATCAACGTCTCCGGAGCGGTTCATCTGCAGGGATAAGGCAGAGGTTGAGACAAGACCTATCAAGGGCACAAGGCCGAGGGGAAAGGACATATCAGAGGACCGGGCGCTTAAGGATGAGCTTGAGAAGAGTGAAAAGGACGACGCGGAGCTTTCAATGATAGTGGATCTTATGCGCAATGACCTGGGCAAGGTATGCGAGTGCGGCTCTGTGCATGTGGCTCAACATAGAAGGGTGGAAGAATACGGGAATGTCTTTCATACGGTCTCCATTGTCAGGGGCAGGCTTGACCGGAGATATGATTCAATCGACCTCATAAGGGCGACCTTCCCGGGCGGGTCGATCACGGGATGTCCCAGGATAAGGGCCATGGAGATAATCGACCGGCTCGAACCGAACAGGCGTCATGTCTATACCGGGTCTATCGGATACCTGGGGTTTAATGATACCATGGACCTTTCAATCGCCATACGCACAGCACTTATATTTAACGATAAAATGTTTGTTTCGGTAGGGGGCGGCATTGTCTATGATTCTAAGCCCCAGGAGGAATATGATGAGACGCTGCATAAAGGAAGGACTATTATGAAGATCAGCCATGAGAGAGATGAATCCGTCAATGAAGAGACTGCCTGGATAAACGGGATGCTTAGACCCGCGGGCGCCGCCCATATAAAGATCTCGGATCTGGGCCTACAGTACGGCTACGGCTTTTTTGAGACCGTCAGGTTCAGCCGCGGAGCCCCGCGTTTTCTCGCGGAGCATATAAAAAGGTTCAACCGCGCATGGAGAGAACTCTTTCAGGATGAATGCCCCGACCTTTCATGGCATGACATCATCGATCAGGTCATTGACGCGAACATGCTTAAGGACAAGGTGGCATCCGTAAAGATCATGGCCTCATGGGGATCGCGCCTTGAACCGCCCTTTGACCATAATATCATTGTAACAGCGAGGCGCTATGTCAGCCGGCTTGAGGGAAAGAATGCCGGGGGGTTGGGCCTTGCCGTCTATCCGCATCCCCGCCAATCCCCCCTTGCGGACTATAAGACGCTTAATTACGCCTATTATTATCTTGCCGGCAAATGGGCCATGTCGCATGGCGCTGATGAGGCCTTGATACTCAATCCCGACGGGAGCATCTCTGAGACGAACACGGCCAGTATCATGCTCATCAAAGGCGAAACAATCGTCAGGCCCTTATCCCCCCATTGCCTTCCAGGGATCATGGAGGAGAAGGTGTCGGATATTTTTATATCCTGGGGTTATAAGATTGAACAAAGGCCCGTAAAGGTGGAAGAGCTTTTTGCCTCTGATGCGGTTATAATAACAAATTCCCTTATAGGCGCTGTCCCTGTAACAGATATAGATAAAAAGGCATTAAAGATGCGGCCTGATATCTGTAAAAGTATAAATGAAATAATATTGTAATAAAGAGCCGGCAATAAAAACTTGCCGGCTCTTTTTATGACAATTATCTCTTCAGCCTCAGCTTTTCGCTGTTTGACCCTCTGTGGCTCGACCTGTTGAGAGTCCTCTAAGGAAGAGGTTGTACTTTGACCTCTGTATATCTCAACTGCACAGTTGTTAAAATTTAATACTAAGGTTTACACCCCAGACGCGGGGATCGCCCACATTCACACCAGTGTTTAACGTATTCGTTGTGCCTAATTGGCCGATGCCGTTCTTGTATTCCTTGTCGAATAAGTTTCGCATATAGCCCGAAGCGGAGTACATACCGTCGGATGATGTCCAGGTAGCACCCAGATCGGCTACCATGTAACTATCCTGCCATACATAGGGTTCATAGCCAACATCATATTGTTGTTGTGTCAAATTACTAAGATACATACCGGACTGCCAGCGCGCTGAGACCCGAGGCACCAGGGAACTGCCGTTGGCAAATGAAAAGACATGATCGTAGTTAATATTAATCAACCACTTGGGATTGTTTTCGATGCGGTCAAATACCAGATATTGTCGTGTATCGCCGTTGAAAGGATCAATGGGGAATTCAGTAATCTTGGCATCCAGATAACCGGCGCTGAAGGACACCTTGTCCTTCTGCGTAACCAGCCATGTGGTGTCTATTTCCGCACCGATCATCCTGAGCGGTGTGGTAGCAATGGCCCATGTAGGCATCTGAAATGGCGAGGTGTTCACCGGGTTCCGGTACTCAGAATAATCGTAGTAGAAGATGGCTCCGTTAACTAGCAGCCGGTTGTCTAAGAACTGGTTTTTGCTGCCCGCTTCGTAGGCTGTCACCTTCTCCTCATCCATTGGCATACCGGAAAATACTATTTGTACTCCCGTTGGACCGAAGGCAAACTTGGAATTTATTCGCACATCACCTGGTAAGAACCCCGTCGAAGCCGATGCATACAGCAGGTTGTCAGGCGTCAGGTTATACTCAAAACGCAGCTTCCAGGTTATATTATTATATTTGAGGGTGTCTTGAACATCAAAAATCGTCATATTTGCTGGATTCATCTCGTGGCCGTATTGATTTATATTCATGTTCATACGGGCCTCTTCATGGCCTTCAACCGTGGTCTTGTCATAACGCAGACCGGCCGTCATTTGCAGTTTCTCTGTCAGCGCAAAGGTCTCTTCCGTGAAAATACCCCATTGTTTTATTAATCCCGTGCGATCACCGCCGTGAGTATAAGCATTATCGGTATTTGGATCAGGGTCCGGTATTTGGAGAGTTGCATCCATGTAACTCTTCACCACCCAAGAGTCATTAGTATTACCATAGTCATAAGCGTAATAACTGGAACCCAAAAGCCACGTCCACCATCCCTCTCCATCAGATGCCCAGCGAAGCTCCTCTGTGTGGGTCTTGTTGCCAGGTGTCTCGCCTGTCCCAAACTGGATCTGAGTCCTTTGTATTGAATAACCCTCGCTTGGCTCTGTCTTTTCGTTTTTATAGGAACCGATATAGGTCAGACTGCTCTGAGGGAATTCATAATTGATCTTGATGGTCCCTTGGGTGCTTTTACTTAAAGCACCCCATTCAACATCTTGGAACTGGCCGGAATAGTTTATAGTATCAGGGTCGTCTAGAGTAGCGCTTGTGCCCCCGGACTGGGCCTTTGAATCGGCATATTGTCCGGTAAGTACGATCTGGAGTTCCTCTGAAGGCTGATAAAGCAATTTGATACGCCCAGCTTTGCTTTTAGATCCGCCGCCGTCCGGATTAAAGTAACCCTCACCTCGTGAAAGATACTGCCCGGCTGGGCGCAGCGCAAACCTAGTGCCGAGGGGTACATTCAGTGCTCCCTGATAATTTTGAAGACCTGCCTTGCCGAATTCGCCTGTGATGTAGCCGCCGAATTCATTCAAGATCGGATCATTTGTAAAGGTAGAAACAACTCCACCAAGGGCGCTGCGGCCATACAATGTGCCCTGTGGGCCACGCAAGACCTCCATACGACCGATGTCATAACCGCCGCCTATCCCGTCATAAACCTCATCAACATACATTGCGGTGGACGCCGGGACCCGTCCGCTTC
>JAFGIC010000016.1 GCA_016929815.1 Deltaproteobacteria bacterium | reverse complement strand
TGAGGTCGGCTACATATTTTGGGAATCCGAATTGATTCTCAAGGCTTCCTCCGTATCTGTCCTTCCTCTTATTGGTTGTGGGCGAAAGAAACCTGCCCAGGGTCATCAGGCGATAGGACATGTGCAGAAAGGCCCCGTCATACCCGCACTCATTTTTCAGAATGGCGAGCATATCCGAGTACTCTTCAGCCGCCTGTTCGAGCATCTCAATGGGCGCCTCCACCAGGTCTGACCGGGGGCGCCACTCCATCCCGTGCGGTGCAAACCATAGATTCGGGGTGCCTGTGCTTACATCATAGCCCTTTGGCAGTTCAAAGAACATGTTTACCGTGGCGAGAGACCCGTAAAAATGGATTTCGTCGACCATCTGAGCGATATAATGCCGGCTGTGACCGTCTCGAACATCGTAGTCGGTGTTATGCCCATTGTCATGATGATAGTTCATGCTCCCGCCGTTGACTGTGATCAGTGCAGCACCGTTTCTGGCCTTGCCTGCATAGTTTACCATGAGCGCTTCGGCAGGATATGACTCGGGTCCCTGTGAAAAATGCATACCAGTGGGTGTTGCAGCCATTCTGGTTTTCAGGATACGAGTGCCGACCATTATGGGCGAAAGAAGATGTTTATATATTTTATTCATAAAGATGCCCCTTATTTTTAATTATTTTACAGTATCCTTAAGCGCCAGGCGTTCCGGATCATAGGTCCTGCGTATCAAAATAAAGGATATGATGGCAACAACGGAAATGATTGAGCAGATTGTGTAGACGGAATCATAATTGCCCTGAGTATCATATATCCGGTTGAATAAAATGGAGGCCGGTGCTGAAATGGCCCCTGCGATCATCATGATCCACCTAAGGTTGGCCATAAAATCCTTTCGTCCATACACATAGGCAATGGAAGAAGGATTTAGATTGGGCAGACCGCCGGTAGCTGATGCAACCCCGATGACAGCTATAACAATTAATGCCATATTGCCTCCGGAGGCCAGCATCATGGCCACACTCATAAATAAATAGCAGGAGGCCAGGCCGATGGAGGCCTTGTGAGGACCTTTCCTATCGTCGATCCAGCCCCACATATAGCTGAGAAATATGCCCAGTAGAGAGGCACCTGTAAGGAAGTTCAGGGCCAGGGGCAGAGGGACCTTCAACTCAATCATTCTGGGAATAAAGATGCTCATGAAACCGGTCATAACAATAAATATGCAGCTCCAGCCAATAATCAGAAACCATGTTTCTTTGGTCTTAAATAATCGGGAAAGAGGCCATTTGCCTGAGTCCGGGGCCTTTCTGAGGACGGCAAGTTCTTCTTCACTGCGGACAATGCCGTCCGGGTACAAATCATAATCTTCAGGTTTTCTTCTGAGCAGGGGTCCGAATGCCAGACCTAATATAACAATAATAATGCCCCATACAGTATAGACCATGCTGAAGCTGCCTGTAGCTTCGATAATTCGCATTATCCCGTTCGTGTAAACGGCAGAGGCAAGAGGGCAGGCTATTGTTACGATTCCAAGGACACGACCCCGCTTCGAGATATACCACGAGGCGCAGGCCTGCAAACCCCCTAGAACCATCCCCTTGGAACATTGAACATTAATTATATAGGCGATAAGGAACAACGGATAGCTGGAGGTCTTAGCGATAATGACCGTGCACACCCCCATGCCGACGATGCAGGCTGTTGTGATCTTGCGCGCGTCGGCCACCATTATCAGTGTTGCCAATAGAAAATTGCAGGGGATGGCTATCAGGGAGCCAATGGTCAGCCCCATTGCGATCTGTGCGCGGGTCCATCCGTAGAGTTTGGGCAGATAGACGTAATAGATGTTCATGGTATCATTTACCATGATCGGCTGTAAAAAATGGGCCAGGAACGTTGCGGCCATGATGCCCGCAGAATATTTACGAAAAACATGTCTTATATCGGCGTCGTCCATTGGTACTTCCTGCTTAATTGATATTTGCCATATACAGAAAATAATTTTATATTATTTTCATTTTCTTCTCATTCTTAAGATGCCTTGTTTTCCTGGGATTCGTGCATCACTAAATGTTTATCATACAGCCAAGAGAACCCTTGCCGGACTGTCGGCAGCTTAATGGACTGAACCTATTTTGTTCCTCTTGCCAGATCAAGAACGGTTGGCGCTCCTTTCACTGTCATCTCTAGCGTATAAACATTCGAACGATGCGTAATAAAAAGGGTTTTGCGCTCCCTGCCTGCAAATTTCATGTTTGAAATCCCTTCAGGCGTGGGAATTTCTTCCAGCAGGTCTCCTGACGGAGAATAGATGAAAAGAGATTTGTCTCCAAGATACACATTGTTCTCTTCATCTATTGCAAATCCGTCGGTACTTTTTTCGCAAAAAAGTTTTTTATCGTTAAGCGTGCCGTCCGGATTTATTTTATAGGACCAGACTTTGTCCCGATCAGCAGCATAGAAGGTTTTGCCGTCAGGCGTTCCAATAAGACCGTTGGGTGAATCGAGGTCATTTGCCACGCGGATGGCTTTTTTGACATCGGGGGTTATATACACAATTCCCAGTTCATTTTTAGAAGGCGCACCCGATGCTGTGCCAGGAATTGCTTCATTTCCTGACTTTCCTTCTGGCGCCTGGCCAGGAACGCCGGTCTGGCCTCTGCCTTCAGGAGCTTGTCCGCGGCCTCCCCCTGAAATTACCCATGCAGGAATATACATATCACTGAAATAAATTCCTCCCTTGGGATCTATCCACAGTTTGTTCGGCATATGAAGCCTTTTCCCGTCACAGGAATCTGCCAGGACTGTCATATTACCCTTCATGTCGTCACGTGTGACCCTGCCTTGGGCAAATTCAGTCATGATCAAACGGCCTTGAGCATCGAAGGCCAGCCCGTGGGCGTTGCCTGTCTTTTCCTTGTACAGTGAAATTTTTCCATCTGCCCATGTCCATTTATATATAAGCGCCGGGAAGGTGTCGGTAAAATAAACATTTCCATCGGCATCAACAGCAGGTCCTTCAGCACCCTGAAATCCCGATTGCACCAGCTTTATCTTAGCACCCGGCGCCAAGAATGAACTCCTTCCGTCTGAAAACGAGTGATGGCTAAAACAAACAAAAATGAAAATGATAAGACATATAGCCAGTGCCGGTCTGTTAGTGTGCATAAATTTCTCCTTGATTGAAGATGCCCCGTTTATACCGGCGGCAATGATGGATAGACATATGCATCCTTATCGTTGAATCTTTCATAGGGTTCAGGCGGCATTGGAACCAGCTGTGCCTCTTCTGCTATGCTGTAAGAGTGATAAAGCTTCGAAGTAGTTCGGTCCGCAGTTGTCCCGTGGGAAGAAGTAATCTTGCCGTTGGCGTCAAGGACGGTTCCGCGTGACGATGGAGGTGCGCCTCCAGGGGGGGCGCCTGCACCCTTGGCAATTCCAGCGCCTGCGATTGCACCGGCCGCAGATGTTGCACCCTGCCCTGGTGATGAGCCGCCTGCCGGAGCAGGTACGCCAGGACCGAAGCCCCCGCCTGTCGCCCTGGAAATTGCATTATCCATCCAGCTCTCGTCATATGTTGTAGCGTAGACAGGATTCTTTACATAATGCCATATCTTCCACCCACCGTCTTCCTTAACAAAATCCGCTCCGATCTTCCACCATATCCACATGGCCTGCGGTTTATCCTGATTGTCATGGGTCTTGCCTACAGTCATGAGCGAAATCCACACACCCTTTGCAGTCTTTCCATCGCCGGCTATCTCTATTACGGGGCTGCCCAGAAGGTTGGATTCAAATTTGCCTGCAAAGTCGCTTGGAAACTTGATGTTTGGAAATGCCTTCTTCATTCCCTCGGCATGGGATCGTTCATAATACTTCTCCGTATCGACAAGGGTCCTCCTGGCACTCTCATAGCCTTCGAAAACACCGCGTGCACCTATTTCAATTGTAACTCCAGGTGTTTTTTTCGCTATGTAAGACATTCTCGCCTCATACATCCCGCCCTCATACATGTAATCCATTTTAGCTATCAGGTTCTGTATGGCATTAAGCGCCTCCATTCGTTCCATCTTCAGGGTAAGTTGGTCGATCTTCTTCTCCAGGCCGTCTTCCTGTTTTTTCGGATTGGCGCTTTCGCCATGGGCAACACCCCTTTGTATCAAAACCAAGAGTGATGCGAATGCCGCTTTAAAAAAGGTCCTCTTTTTCATCTTTATTATTGCCTCCGTACCTTAATATGGTTTTGATTACTTTACACGGGACATCGAATCGCATTAGGTCTGGTCCCTCCTTTTTCATGTTTAATAAAAACCTGTTTATTATGGTCAATTGTTTAATGCTCTGTTCTCAGCCGCACAATTTGTTTGAATTGGGATCTGTTATTGCTGTATAAGCAAATATTGAAGTTTGATCTGATGAATGCTGAAAAATTCAACTATCACCATACGGGATCATATTCCCATATATTGATATTTTGTCAAGACAAAAATAATGGATTATTTTTGAAAACTCTGAGCAATGGCAATGCATTAAATAGTTTTTCAGCAGAAAGGATGCTTAACCCACGGTAAATTAGAGCTGATATTTAATGACCTGTTCAGAAATTTTCGATGACGCCTCCTTTAATCTGGAGATCAAGTCCTCTTGCTTGTGATATTTGGCCCTGAACCTTGGCATACTTATAACAACAGCGGCTATAGGCTTCTTATTCCTGTCGAAGATAGGGGCGCCCATGGTGTTGAGTTCGATATTATATTCTCCATTTGCAAAGGCTACACCATCCTTCCTGATCTGTTCGAAGGTTTTCTTTAATACCTCCCTGTCGGTAATAGTCTTGGCAGTGTATCGGGGCAGCTTTACTTTGAGGATGTCATCAACGATTTCCTGAGATAAAAAGGCCATGATAGCCTTTGCTCCCGGAGATACATGTGCTGGTATTAATGTGCCGTCTTTTATGGAAACACCGATAACGTTCTGACCTTGCGCTCTGTAGACTATAAAGGCATTATCCTTGGCCAGGACTTCCAGCATTGCGCTTTCTTCAACAAAGTTGCACAGACTGTCTATATGATGCGCTGCGATGGGAAGCAATTGGGACCCAAGATATTTGTGAGATAATTTTCCTATATCAATAATGGTATCCCCCAGGACATATTTCTTGCCGTAGGGGCTCTTTCTAACAAAATCCTGTTTTGCCAGCATGATAAGTAAACGACTGGCAGTAGAGACGCTAAGCCCCAGGTTCTCGCTGATATCGAGAGGCCCCAAGCCGTCAGGATGTTCGGATAAAAATCTGATTATCTTCAATGCCTTCTCTACGGAACTAAGACTCTCAACCTTTTTCTTCATAATAATCATTCCATTGATTTGATAAAAATATAAAGAAATGCTGAAACATGATCTTACATTGTGTTAACGGAAGTCAAGGGAAAAGCATGCTGCACCATAGGAGTATATTATTTGATTAACTCGTCATTCTTGGCGGTTTACAAATTCCTGGTTGTGTAAAGATTGTTGTCAGGCCTTGGATCTTGCAATGATGGCAAGGAATATAACGTTAGTAAAAAGATAAAACATTTTAATATTTTACTTTTTTACCTACGTTATATATTGAAAATACAAAGGGATATAATCCCCCGTATAGCATAAGAAAAAATTATTTAATAGCTAC
>JAFGIC010000015.1 GCA_016929815.1 Deltaproteobacteria bacterium | reverse complement strand
GTCGGTTTATAATTATATTTGACATAGGAGAAAGAATTCTCTATGTTCCGCGCATCAGAATCAGAAAAGCGAGGAGGTTTTTATGTCAAAGATTGCAGCAAGGATGTTCCTGTTCAGGGGATGTCTTTTTTAACAGGATTTTTAAATCCGTTTCAGATAATCCCGCCTACAGAAGCATCTTTTTAATTCCTCTGTAATTTCGGAACAGGACATCCATCCGTTAATACAATTTACTTAAAAATTTTATCACACAAACGTATATATGGAGACAAACATGTCCGAAAACAAGACACAGGATACAACCATCGGGCTGAATCAGCTCGGATGGGATGAATTTTTTGAAGGGGAGTTTTCCCCTCTGAGGGATCAGGGGCTGATCCCGGGCAGGATAGTCCGGGAGACGCACCACCTTTATGATGTCCACACGGCAAGCGGGAGGCATCCGGCTCAGATAAGCGGCCTCTTTCATTACAGGGCCGCGGTAAGGGCCGATTATCCGACGATCGGGGACTGGGTTGCCATGTTTGAAAGCGGCGGGACCTTCGTAATAGAAAAGGTCCTTGCCCGAAAGAGCGCCTTTTCCCGCAAGACCGCGGGGAGGGAGATCGATGAGCAGATCATAGCTGCAAACATAGACATCCTTTTTATTGTAAACGCCCTTGACGGGGGCAGAAATTTCAATCTGCGGGGCATTGAGAGATATATTGCCATGGCCGCAGAAGGAGGGGCAAGACCTGTGATCGTTCTTAACAAATCTGATCTGTGCCCGGACAGGGAGCAGGCATTGGCCGGGGCTGTTATCTGCGGGGACGTGCCGGTGCATCTTGTAAGCGCGCTTACAGGAGAGGGCCTTGATGAACTGATTGAAGACTGCGGGGCCGCCACGGTCGCCCTTACGGGACCGTCCGGCGTGGGTAAGTCCGCGCTCATCAATGCCTTGCTCGGAGAGGAGAGGATCAGGACCGGGGCGCAGAGACAGACGGATCTGCGCGGTAGGCATACTACCACCCACAAGGAGCTGTTCTTTCTCAGGGGTGGGCTTATGCTTATAGACACGCCAGGCTTAAGGGAACTGGGCCTCTGGGCGGATAAAGACGACATAGACAGCGCCTTCACGGATATCTCCGAACTGGCAATGGGCTGCAGGTTCAAAGACTGTTCCCATCAGGGCGAACCGGGATGCGCGGTGCAGAAGGCCCTTGCTGAAGGAAGGATAGATCGAGGGCGATACGAGAATTATCTGACCATGAAGGGCGAGATCTCCTTTCTTAATTCAAAGGCGGATGTAAGATCGCGCCTTGAGAGAAAGGTAAAGGAGAAAAGGCTGTCAAAGATAATTAAACAATTTTACATATAATCTTCTTTAATGCGGCCTTTATCAAAATGATCCATGAGATAAAGGCCGGATATTTAAAAACCTTTAATACTCATATTATTCACCATGGCAAGAGGAAGACATCCGACGAGAATCCATATCGATCCACCCGACGCTCAAACCGCCGCGAAATATCTCTATTGCTGGCATGGGTGCGACCTGTTCCGGGAGCCGCACCGCCTTCCAAGGCTGACGTCGCGGGAATTGTTCGGCAACGACCGGCCCCTGGAGATTGACTTCGGCTGCGGAAAGGGCATTCTGGCGTGCAGCCGGGCCGGACAATATCCTGAAATCAACGTCGTAGGCATCGATCAATCGCAAAAACCGCTTTTCTGCGCAGTTCGTGATGCAGCCGAGCTGAAACTTGAAAACATTAAATTTGTACGCGGCGATTTCTATGCCATGCTGCCGCTTCTGCAACCCGGGACAGTCAATAAGGCCTATTATCTGTTCCCCAACCCGCCGCATAATATTTATCTTTCCCGCGCAAATGTCCGGCGGCGGCTTTTTCTTCAAGGCATCCACGACGCGCTTATTCCCGGGGGCCTCTTCTATTTTGCCACTGATGTCCCGTCATACTTTGAATGCATGTACGACATCCTTAAAAACAGCATCATGTTCAGGACACCGGACTCCGCGAACGTCGATTCCGGTATCTCCACCCCGTACCGGCAGATGTGGGAACAGAAGGGGAGGCCTTTCAGGAGCATAGTTGTTGAAAAAGGGATCTAGCATTTATGAGGCTGTGCCTCCGGATAGACCACAACAGGGCGGGTTTTTATTTCATGCTGTAAAGGCCCGGTTAATAATAGATTTAGGATTGTACGTTTTTTATAGCTGTTTAAATACGATGGAGGTCCCGTCCGGGATTATGGCCTGTTTCTCTATCACCACAACCCCGTCGCGCAGCATCCATCCATTGCCCTGTGCATCCGGCATGTCGGCGCTGATGATCGTAACGCCCCTGCCTATCCTTGCGTCCTTATCGATGATGCACCCCTCGATATGGCAATCATGGCCTATTCCTATGTCAGGGATGCCCATGGTCCTGTTGCTGTCCTTTTCTTTTTGTGTCTCGTACCTGTCTGCTCCCATCATTATCGTATTGATGATCCTTGAGCCTCTTCCCACAAGGCTGCGCACGCCGATGATGCTCCGGCTGATGCCGGCATCGTCCACAACGCATCCCTCGCTTAGGATAGCCCTCTCCGCGGTTGTTCTTGTGATCTTGCTGGGCGGGAGAAAACGCGGCCTGGTATAGATGGGCGCGTTCTCATCATAGAAGCTGTACAGGGGTAGCGGTTCGACAAACCCCAGGTTGGCCTCAAAGAAGGACCTGATGGTCCCTACGTCCTCCCAGTATCCCTCGAACATATAGCAGCTTACCTTAAGTTCAGGCGACTTGACTGTCTCAGGAAAGATCTCCTTGCCGAAGTCCGTGTAGTCCCATTTATCAAGGATCTTCTCAAGGACCTCTCGCCTGAAGACATAGACCCCCATGTTGGCGAGGCAGTAGCCGGGCTTAATATCCTTCCCGAAGTTCTTCCAGGTCTGGGGTTTGATCTCCAGGGTATCTATAACAGACCGGTCCCCGGGTTTTTCCACGAAACTTATGACATCGCCGTTACCGTTGATGTCCAGGATGCCCAGTTCAGGGGCCTTCTCGCGCAGGACCGGTATTGCGGTGACCGTTACATCGGAGCCCTTATTTATATGGTCTGCCATGAGCAGCCGGTAATCCATCCTGTAGATATGGTCTCCGGACAGGATAAGATAGTGCTCGAAACTGAATCTGGAGTAGTGGCGCAGGGTCTTTCTGACGGCATCCGCAGTGCCCTGGAACCAGTCTGTTGACTGCTGTGTCTGCTCAGCGGCCAGTATGGTCACAAACCCCTCCTTGCGGAAGCTGTCAAACCTGTATGTGGTATTGACATGGCGGTTCAGGCTTGCGCTGTTGAACTGGGTCAGTACAAAGATCCTGCTGATGTCGCTGTTGAGGCAGTTTGAGATGGGTATGTCGATCAGGCGGTACTTTCCGTTTAAAGGCACCGCCGGCTTGGAGCGCAGCTTGGTCAGGGGATAGAGCCTGTTGCCCTTGCCGCCGCCCAGGATTATTGCCAGGACATTTTTCATATGAGTCCCCCGAGGATGACGAACCAAGGTTTAAATTAATGATCTGACGAGGATGACACTACAACAATACGCTTAAAATTCAAGAAAAATCATCTCTGCGGGGATTGGTTCTTCTTTAATTGCGATTTGATTTTTAAAGGAATTTGCGTGAGATTTGACAGGACTGCTTCCAGCTCATTTTTTATGAATGAAGTGAGCAGACAACAAACTCGACTGAGATGTCCCTATTTCTCCATATCGGCATCTGAAGATTTTTCCTCATGCGGCGGTGGCAATCCATCGCGGCTGCCCCGGGACCACGTCATCAAGCCCCATAAGCAATGTGTCACAAATCATGGCGCCGCCTGTTTTTATACAGTCGGTTGATCAATGTTATCCCTTTTTCCAGCATGCTCCTCGGGCACCCTATGTTAAGACGCATAAACCCTTCAGCCTGGCTTCCATAGGTTGTCCCCTTTGACAAGGCCAGCCTGTATTCCTTTACCATTATCTCCGACAGCCGGTTACATGTCAGGCCGAGGCAGTTGAAGTCCAGCCACATCAGGAAGGTCCCTTCCGTTTTTGTCACGCCTACATCCGGCATGTTTTCGGCAAAATAGTCTGCAACAAATGAGGCGTTCGCGGAGATATACGCATTCAGCTGATCGACATATGCGTCACCGTGTCTATAGGCTGCCTCTATGGCAGTCAGGGCGATGGCATTGGGCCCCATGATAAAGGCATTTTTCAATGCCCTTGCCACATTTGTCCTTATATCCGGATCCGGGATGATGAGTGTCGATGACGCCAAACCTGCCATATTGAATGTCTTGCTTATTGCCGTAAAGGTGACTGACAGGTCTTCAGCCTCTTTGATTTTAGCGATAGGCGTGTATTCATTCCCGGGAAATATGATGTCTCCATGCACGTCATCGGACAGGATATAGACATTGTATTTCCTGCAGAGGCCTGCAATTTCACCGAGTTCTCTTTTAGACCAGACCCTTCCTACAGGGTTATGGGGATTACAGAGGATGATGGCCCTGACACCGGCGGCCAGTTCCTTTTCCAGTTTCCCGAAATCTATATTATAGGTATTGCCGTTTTTTAATAGTTGGAGGTCAACCAGCCGCCTGTTTGTATTTTTTATTACCTTAAAGAAAGGGTCATATACGGGTGAGAAGATCAGGATCCTGTCGCCAGGATTGGTCAATGCCTGGATTGTAAAACTGATTGCTGTAACAACACCGGCGCTGGGCACAATCCATGATATGTCGATATCCCAATTATTCCTTTTTCCTTGCCAGCCGCTAACGGCCTCCAGACAGTCCTTCTGGGCAGCGGTATAACCGAAAAGCGGATGATCGCATCTCCTTTTTATTGCCTGTATTATTTCAGGCAGGGTCTCAAAATCTGTGTCCGCAACCCAGAAGGGGAGAAGGCCATTAGGGGCCCCGAATATATCCTGAACCTCCCACTTGACGCTTCCTGTCCCGATTCTATTAAAGATTCTATCAAAATTATACACGTTTTCACCTCATTCTTCCCTTTATTTCACTGGCGGTTCTTTTACCTTGGCAAATGCCGGGAAAGCAAGAAAATATGGCGCATATTTTCAGGCCCGATCTGCGGTGTCAACAAACCGTTAAAACCACAAAATAATGTGGAGGGTATTTCCTACACCTAAATATATTGTATAAATAAGCAGTTGCATTATTTGCCCGATATTTATGTTATACAAATGCAGGATATTCCCTGCATAATATCCTTTTCAGTTTATCTTCCTGTTTAAATTAAATCATTAAATTCATAATGTTAAGTCCGCCATTATGTTTTGGCACACAATTTGCTGAATACAATTGACTGAGTCCCATCTTCAATGATAAGGAACAACGAGACCTTTGTAAAACGATACAAAGGTTGCAATGTCGTCATTCCGGCGGAGGCCGGAATCTAGTGGTTTAAAGGACTTCCTGTATCCCGGGTCATGCCCTGAATGACGGAAAAGTGTGTTATGCAAAGGTCTCACAACATCTGCCATAGGACTTAAGGAAATAAATGGTATTGAAGAAAGAGATGAAACACGGTGATGATACGCGGTGCGATGTATCAGATGAAGGTTCTTTTCGCAATCTGGTTAAGAGGCTTTCATATATTATTAAATTGAAAAGAGACAAGGGTCGCCCTGTTCAGCAAGATGTCGGATGGACAAAGGAGACCTTGATTGTGCCATTGCTTGAGGGGCTCGGCTGGGACAAGCGCACTGACATCCTCTATGGGGCCGGTCTCCGCAATAAGGGCGGGTTGGATTTAATCCTTAATTGTCAGACACCGGTTGGTATTCAAATCAGATCGCTCAATGAATCGCCTCCACAAAATATCAAGCATCCCCAGATTAAAGATGGGTTTATGAAATGCATGGCGAAAAAGCTCGCCTATTTCATCTGGACAAATGGTGATTCCTGGCAGTTCTTTTCCCTGGCCTTGAAAGATGCGGCATTCTATGAGGTATGTCTTAGCAAGATCGATAAAGACAATTCCTTATTGGATAGGCTTTATATTATAAAAAAGGATGTTTTTATATCCATCCCGAGCAGATTTAACAAGGCCATTATCGAAAACACGGAATTGATGGTCTTGTCCCATGCATGGACAACGACACTGAAAAATCACACAAAGGAACTCCTTCAGGTTTTTCGAAAAGGCCTGCGATTTGTCAACATCAAGGACGAGTCGATCCTGAAATTCCTGAAGACTTTTAAGCCGGAGGGGCCTTCTTCACAGTTAAAATCATCGGTCACATTTGAATTAAACGGCATGATGACACAGAGAAGATCCTTTGCCTCCTTTAATTACGATAGGTTGTCGCAAAAGGGAGTACCCCCGAGCTTGATCAGGTCAGAGGATTTGTCGGATAAGAAAAAACCCTCAGTCTCATTAGAGCAGGATAGTTTGTTTACGCAGACCCCCTCTTTTGACCGGGCGCCGAAGATAAAAGACTGGGAGCGGCTTATAGTCTCCTATGAATCCCATTACCGCCTCGCCAGATGGTTTTTCCAGACCGGCTATTACCGCAGACTTGGGGAATACCTCATAAGCAAAGACTATGAACCCTGGTCAAAGGATTCGACCTGGAGACACCTTGGCCTTCATAATGGCGCGAATGAGGAGAAGAAGGTCAGGCACGCAGTTTCCCTTTTTATGGAATGGGGATTTATTGAAGAGAGTGAGGGGGATGAATATTTTCGGGTTGAGGGATCTTCACCCTACCTGAAAAAGCTGCTTGAAAAGACCGCATAGTGATTAATGTTCACTGATACCGGACCTTGTTTCATCTGCAGATATCAAAGGAATTGAGCGGCTTGTTTAAAACCCCTGTACATATATCATAAAATAAAAATCAATAATTGAC
>JAFGIC010000145.1 GCA_016929815.1 Deltaproteobacteria bacterium | reverse complement strand
TTTCTTTGAGTATCATTGCTCCCATTTCAGTGCCAATATGCCTGGCAATCACCGGGCATTTCACCTTAAGGAGAAAAAATATAGGCCCATTTTCTCCTGACAGGCTCTCAAGGTTACCCTGTCCTTTACTTATGATAACCTCAGCTTTTTTAAATATTTCCAGAAACTCGCTGGAGCATCTTTTGAGGAGCGTCCCAGGGGCATCACATCCGGAAGAAATAATCCTTGCTACCTTTCCGATTCCGCTTTGCCGAGCATCTTCTACGGTAGTATCATTGATTACGGGAGCATCTCTGACCGCATAGACCGTTTCCTTCCCTATGGTATCGATAAGAAGCCTGTCAAAAACGGTTTCCCCCGCATTATCCCCTAAATACAGGATGGTCCGGGCTCTCTCAATGCTTCTCCTGAAAGATTCGTAATGGTCTACAGAAAGCTCCCTTTCCAAGACCTCGTTCATTTCCCTTTCAAGATCGAAATCAGGATTAGCGCCAGGGTCAACAACATTTCCGGCTATGGCAATTTTTACGGCCATCCGCAGTGGATCTTCAGAATTTTTGATAACGGATTTCAACTTATCAAAAATGGAAAGGGCATTATCAATACTTTTTTCCTTATACTCCCTGAAAGGATCCATCACACCAGTGACCTCTCTAACGACACTGTAAATCCACCTAGCTGTCTCTGGAGGCGGATTTTCTAATGGAATGCCGGGTATCAATCCTGCGACCCTGTCCAAAACCTGTCTGGTAATCATTTCATCCTTTGAGGCTGCTCTTGAAGCATAGAGAGCCTGCTTTAAAAAACATGGTATGCATTCCAAGTACGTGTCCATTCTTTCAAGAAACCCCCTTACAAATTTCTTTTAGAAATCATCTCATTCTTTTCACTTCTAACTGATGGATTATATCATTAAAATTTTGAGAGACATTATTGATAGAACCTGAATTTCATAAAGCTAAAATTGTATTTTTATCACCTATACACATTTATTGCAAAACCCAATTAAAAAGTATTAGACTCGACAATAATAATAGATTTCGATAACATATAACATTGACACTGACGATATTTTAATTTATAAAATATCGATCGATCGATATAGCATCAATCTTAACAAGTTTGGAGACTTGTTCATCAACATAAACCATACGTTTAAAAAGGAGGTAGTGATTATAGAAGTTCAATATTTTATTGTCTGTAAAAACGGCTTACTGCATCTTTAAATCAACATTGCTTATTTGAAAGGAGTGAAAGATGAAAGGGAAAAAATTAGTTCAGTTTATTGGTATTGGTTTCTTGTCCTTGGTAATGATTTTTTCCATTGTTATTTCTGCTCAGGAGGCGCAGGCAAAACCGGTTACGCTTGTTCTCACCACACACGAAGCGCCGGGTGGTACTTATGCTACGGGATTTTATGCTGCATGGATGGCCGAGATAGAGAAGCGCACCAACGGTCAGGTAAAAATAGAACCCCATTTTGGTGGGGAGCTGGTCAACATGATGGATGCCTATGATGCCTGTAGGAAAGGGGCAGTGGATGTGGCAGGTTTCCTTACCCAGATGGTCACTGGAAAATTTCCTATGGATGAGATTGTTACATTCACTACATACGATAATATAAACTATAGGATCGGCAGGAGTTTCTATGAGCTTTATAAAAAGTTTCCGGAGTTTCAGGCTGAATACAAAGATGTTAAGCTCCTCTTCTTAGGCGCTACATACTTTACATCCCTTACCTCTACTAAGAAGACCGGGCCGATCACGTCCATGGATCAAATTAATGGGAAAAAGTACGTCGGTATAGGTAAATGGGCCTCCGCCAGGGCGGAAGCATTGGGATGGTCACTGGCTTCATTACCGCCCCAGGACGTCTTTACTGCATTTCAGACAGGAGTTGTTGACGCCGGTCCCATGGGAACGCTTTTTATATTATGGGACTGGGGATGGGGAGAGCTCTTTCCATACTGCACAAGGGTACGTACCAACTCCACGCCCATTGCCATTGTATTGAACCTTGACAAATGGAACAAACTGTCAAAGGATGTACAGAATGCAATGGATGAAACGATCGAGTGGTCTATAGATTACCACGACGAATGGCAAATAAAGGTAGACATTGACCTTAAACCGAAGATAGCCGAAAAATTTGGGACTGAGTTCCTTGAACTTACAAAAGAGGAAACTGCCAGGTGGAATGCCGCCGATCAACCGGTGAGGGATAAGTATGTCGCTGAACTGGAGGCCAATGGAATGCCTGGTAAGGAACTTATGGCTGAATGGCTGCGTCTTGAGGAAAAATATTCCACACCACCGGATTTTGCCAAATAGGCAATTCATTATTTCAAAAATCTTTTAACCCGTATGACCCGCTCCTCTTTTGATGATGCGATTAATCAGATAGGAGAGGGCGGGTCATTTTATGTGGTCTTGTCTCAGTCATATAATAATATTGCCTTATTTTAAACAGCCGGTTCATCCGTAAACCGGATAAGAGCGGGGAAAAATGTATTGGTTAAACAAAATTATCAGTATCCTGGATAAGGTTGGCGTTTTCAGCCGCTGGACAAACATAGCTGGCCTGGCGGCTCTTTTTGCAATGGTTCTTATAACCTTTGTAGATGTCTTTATGCGCTATGTCTTCAATAACCCTATTAAGGGTGTACTGGAGATTACCGAGGTCATTATGATCTGTGCTATTTTTCTCGCCGTAGCATCCACCTATAATGAGAAGGGGCATGTCTGCATTGATGTTATTACGGAAAAGTTAAAAGGCAAGGCTAAACTGATCACGGAATTTATCACAACCCTGATTAGTGCTGGTATATTAGTAATTGTTGTCTGGCAGACCTGGGGTTTGGCTATCCTGTATTTTCAAGACCATAGAATACACAGCCAGCTTATTATGATTCCCAGCGGTCCGTTTGCGGCAGTCATAACGCTCGGGTGCGCGGCTTTACTACTCCTGGTTATACGCGACCTTTTGCTCGCTATAGTTGAGGCCATTAATCTTCGTATGAAATGGTTTTATTGGTTAATGATGTTTGGCATTCCGATCATTTTCATAATAGCATCAATATTCTGGGTACAAAGCTCCTTATGGGATCTGGATAAAACCACAGTAGGCCTTATCGGAATCATATTCTCTTTCACCGTTTTACTGAGCGGCATGCCCGTTTCTCTGGTGCTTATTCTTACAGCTTTTTTATTCATCAGCCATATTCGCGGCCTTAATGCTGGGCTTGATATGATTGGTACCGACTTCTACCGTTCAGCAGGTTCTTATTCATGGTCGGTACTTCCTTTTTTTGTTCTCATGGGGTTTTTCTGTCTCTTCGGTAAATTCGGAGAAGACCTCTATTATGCAGCCTATCGCTGGTTCGGTCACGTGCGGGGAGGACTGGCAGTATCTACAATAGGCGCTTCAACGGCCTTTGCTGCAGTTGTCGGCGACCCTATTGCATCAGTTGCCACCATGG
>JAFGIC010000144.1 GCA_016929815.1 Deltaproteobacteria bacterium | reverse complement strand
GGATAACGGCCAATGGATTCCGAACCTGTTAATGCAGGGGCTTTTCACCACAATCCGGTTAAGTATATGGGGGACAATTCTCGCGACCTTCCTGGGAACCATTATGGGACTCTGCCGGGCAAGCGGCAGTCTTTTCAAACGCCTTCTCGGATGGACCTATGTTGAATTGACACGCAATATTCCGCCCCTTGTTTTGATATTTATCTTTTATTTTTTCCTTAGCAGCCAGATTATCCCCATCCTTGGAATGGATGAATTTATAGCATCCAGCTCCGATGGCACAAAGGCCTTTCTGGAGTTTCTTTTCGCGCCGGCCTCCATGTTTTCGGCTTTTATTTCGGCCCTAGTCACCCTTGCCCTTTTTGAAGGCGCATATATCGCGGAAATTGTCAGGGCGGGCGTACAGTCCATTGAAAAAGGTCAATGGGAGGCGTCCTATACCCTGGGGATGTCCCGGTGGCAGCAGATTCGTTATGTCATCCTTCCCCAGGCGGTGCAGAGGATTCTGCCGCCGTTGGGTGGGCAATTTATATCCACCATAAAAGACTCCGCTATCGTATCGGTCATATCAATTCAGGAATTGACTTTTCAAGGGATGGAGCTGATGGCGGCCACTTACCTTATTTTTGAAATATGGATAACCATTACCGTGCTTTATCTGATTTTAACCCTTACCCTGTCTCTCGGGGTTGAACGCCTTGAGATCTACATGCGGAGAAGCGAAGCATAATGGAATTCTGTGATATGATTTGTAGATACGCTTGTTGGCCGGAAAATGAGTCCCTTGACGGGTCATCAAGCTGCCGTACATTTCAGGCAATATATTGTGATAAAAGGGGGATGGTAGTCCATAAAAACGCCCCTTGCCATGAAAAGGAGAAGAGGACCGGAGACTCGAAGGACAGTCCGGATTAACCCTTGCATCAAGTACGGAAACACTGGATAATAATCAGCCACGGTTCTATATTTTAGTGACATTCTTCCTCTAATATACATACTATTTTTGATTCTTGGTTTGACATATGAAAACGGTTTTATTTGAGATGAGGAGGTAATTATGCATGTTGGTCGTATTATGAAAACGGACCTTGTGACAGTCCCCCCGGAGACCTCTTTATTAGAGGCCAGGGAGATTCTTATGGAAAAAAAGATCGCGCATCTGCTTGTGGTAGATAGAAATGAAAAACTCCTTGGTGTGGTTTCAGACAGGAACCTCAAAGAGAGTTGGGCTTCAAACGCGACAACGCTGAGTGTGCATGAGTTGAACTATATCTTAGAGAAGCTGACTGTCGGCATGATCATGGTTAAGACAATCCTAACTGTTTCACCGGACACGACGATCGAACGGGCCGCTCATATCCTACAGGAAAACAGGATTAGCGCGCTTCCTGTCCTTGAAAAGGAAGAGTTAGTCGGAATAATAACAACCAATGATGTCCTGGGGATAATCCTCCAGGCTATTGGAATCAATAAAGAGAGTTCACGGTTTTCCGTGCTCGTGAAAGACCGGGTCGGCGTAATGGCCGAGATAACAAAGATATTGAAGGATCATGAAATTAACATCCGGAGCCTGTTCACCTGGCCGGAGAGAGAATATGCGGGAGTTTACCAGCTTGTCATGAGGGTGAATGCCAGGGATGGCGAAAAGGCAATAAACACCTTAACCGATCATGGATACAAAGTTCTTACGGAATATATAAAGGACCTATCGCCCTTTTTACCCGGCGCTTAAAAGGGTAAGATCCGAGTATGCCTATAATATGCCTATAAAATGGAATCACTGAGGGCTCAGCAATCTCTTTTAAGGGGCGAAAGCCGGATAAAGAGGCGCCCTGCGCCTGCCCTAAGCCCGATTTTATCCGATTCCCGCGCCCCCTCTGAGTGCACCATTTTTTCAAAGGGCTAAAATGTTACAGCTGTAACAGCCCGCAATGTCAAACTAACTGATATATAATCTATTATTTCTTAGAATACCGACGATCCCTTTCAGGCAATAGTGTCAAAAATGAAGGGGTATCTTTAAAATCGGTTTTCTTGCCATTCTTTTTATGGCTTTTTCCTTAATAGAAAAACACTATAAGCATTAATCTTTTAGGCAATGAATTATTTCCCAATTGATATTGAGGACGCCCCTTCGAAATTTAATGGGGTATCTCTGATTGTCTCAACCTAATTACTATTTATCTCTTGACATACCCATCCTAACCTGTATAATCACCCCCTCTTCAATCAATAAGTCATAACTTTTTAGGTCATTTTCAGGGAAGGTCCATGACATTCTGGCGGGTTCCACTTGACATAGATGAGATTCAGGTTTCCCGGGGCATAGTGCATATCATCGAAGACCGCTGCAAGGGGTGTGGGTATTGCATAGAATATTGTCCAAAGGAAGTCCTGGAGTTTTCAACCAGGTTTAATCAGAGGGGTTATCACCCTCCCGCGGTCAAGAAACCGGATGACTGCGTTAATTGCCATTATTGTGAAATCATCTGCCCGGAATTTGCCATTTATTCCGTTGAGGACCTGCGTGATCAATTGGAATAACAGGGAGAAATATATAATATGAGACCAGCCGTCCTTACTGGTGAGCATTTCATGACCGGTGATATCGCATGTGCGGAAGGTGCGCTGGCGGCAGGGTGCCTTTTTTTTGGCGGATATCCTATAACCCCTGCCACTGAGGTCGCGGAACGTATGTCCGAACGCCTGCCTGAAGTGGGTGGGACCTTTATCCAGATGGAAGACGAAATCGCGGCCATTGCCTCGGTGATTGGTGCCTCCTGCGCAGGGGTAAAGAGCATGACGGCTACATCGGGCCCTGGTTTCAGCCTTATGATGGAAAATATCGGGCTGGCTGTTTGCACGGAAACGCCCTGTGTCCTGGTTAACGTCCAGCGCGCAGGCCCTTCAACAGGGCTTCCCACCCTGGGGGCCCAAAGCGACATGATGCAGGCCCGGTGGGGTTCCCATGGTAATTATGAGATCATTGCGTTGGCGCCCGCTTCTCCCCAGG
>JAFGIC010000143.1 GCA_016929815.1 Deltaproteobacteria bacterium | reverse complement strand
GCTCATTTATTCTGATAATCTTTTCTTCCTGTCAACGTATTCTAAAAATTATTACTCCTGTTCAAATGTAGAGTCTGAAAATCTACACTATAGCATCAATGATTCTATTTACACCATCAGCAGTGAAACCTATTGTCTCGTAAAACAAGCGAGCTGGTTTATTGCTTTCAAAGACCCACAGGGCTATCCGTGAATACCCTTGAGATTTTAAAAGCAATTCTGCCTCTCTCATCACGACTCGGCCTATCCCCTTTCTCCAATAGTCAGGGGCTAGATACAAGGCATATACCTCACCAGCAGATGTGCAATCAAGTTCCTGATCACGGCAAGGGCCAAGAACAAGGACACCGATGATGCCAGCCACGTCCTCTACAACATAGAAGCCTTCTGATTCACGGATGATTGTTTCGCGAAAATGGTCGGCTCCACGAATGTAATCAAGTCTATCAAGCCGACCATCATGCAAAAGACCACGATAGGCAGATCGCCAAGAGTCCACGTGGACTTTCGCAATACCAGATGCATCTTCAGGGACAGCCTTGCGGATATTCATGGTTTACTTCTCAGGTGCCGAACGACGCTGCTGTGGGGAGCGCTGTCTTTCGGCGCTTCCCTACAAGCAGCATGTTATGAGGTTTTCTTATTCCATACGAGTACCTTATCTTCTGAAACAAGGTAGATTATTAATGAGATATGTTCTATCAACCAAATTGGTAGCTTTTCAACTTGTCGCTCCCATTCTATAGTATTAGGAAAGGCTAGACCTAATGTAGCATTCCAAGGTGGTTCCCCAGTTTTTGTAATAATTTGGCCAAGAGCTGAATATAATGCGACTTCCTTTTGTTCGCTCGATTCCCCTTTTACTTCGATAAGGAATAATCCTTGATCTGGATGCTTAGCTGAAACATCAACTTTATACATTCGATCAATGCCGATATTAACTCCTAGTTCCTTTAAATGTTCCAGTGCCTTTGAACAAGCTTCTCGTTTACCTTGGGGATGCGTTCCACCTCGACATAATTCCATGGGATCAAGGTGAACGTTTACTTCCCAATTTTTAGATGGATTAAAGCAATTTTTAACCAATAGAGATTTTACTTCAGCTTCGTACATCGTCAAATTCTTTCATATCTCATAACGTTCCGCTTCATGCGCGCCCGTCTTTTGGGCGTCGACTTGCAAGCGGATGTTCTGTAATTTCTTTTATCAATTTGCCACTATGGCTACATATCCATTGGCCATCAGGAAGACATAAACTCCAAGATGGTTGTTTATCACTTGTCTCAAAAGATAGAACTTTGACATCTGAATCGAATGATATAACGATTTCCGGCAGGGCAGTAAATAAAGCTACATCTGTTACACTATGCCCTACTAATTTATCCAGTTGTCTTTCAATTCGATCATAACTGGCAGAACTCCCAATCGCTATTGATTTTTTGCTTTCTATTCGCCAACTGCAATCAAGCATTACGGAAAATTTGCCACATGGATGATTGCGGTTTTTTTCTTTTTTTAAGGTGCCTATTTCAAGAAAAATAGCAGAATGGTGACCACGCCAAGCATGGTTCAGAGGTAGACCAATCATTGGCCTTGTAACATTGACGAACTCTTGAATTGTGATTCTAGTGTTCTTCTTATCCATCTTTTTCTTTACAGAACGCCCGGGCTGAGAGGTGCGCGGACGTTTTTTCCGCGCATCATTTTCCAGCCCGATGTTCATTAAAATTGAAATAATTCTTTAATCCTTTTTCCCCACGACGGTTTATTTTTACGTTGGCTAAGAGGAAGATAAACATAAATTGTATCGAAGTCGATTTCCTGGCCATGTTCGCGTTTAACAGGTGGAGGCTCAATCGTTGGGTCCCAAGCAATTAATTTTAACGGAAGCCCATTAATTCCTCGTTTCGCTTCAATACGAAGCATGATTTCGGAATGTGATTCCATTGCCCCCGTCAGCCATTCAATCTGATAATAAACCTTCCATATTAAATATGATAGAATTGCGATAACGAGGGTAAGCACAACCATAAACCAATTATCCATGTTTCCTCCATTTATCTTGAAGCTACATGAACCATAACGCCGCGTGTCAGGAGTGGCGTGATTTTTCGCCGTCTCCTGCACACGCATGTTAGGTGGCTTTGCCTGAAATCCAGTTGGAATGTCCCAGACAATGCAAACTGCACCATCTATACTTGAGCTAAAGCTATAGCTTGTTCAATAGGTTTTGGCAGATCGATCGGGATGAAAAAATCAGAGGGATACAAATAATCTTCTCCAGATTCATCTACCACACGTATCATCTGATGCTCTGCAGCACGATCATCAGGCATAGTTTCGTAGATCTTCCTTATTTCCAGGGACGCGGCATAGCCCTCGTTCTTAACACAGACAACGAATATTTTTTTAAATTTATTTTGTTCCATTTTTTTACCAAAATATTTTCTTAATTTTTATATCTTTTCGTCCAATACCATGTGCCTCATACCAGTGTAATTCCGCTTTACATATTATACCATCAGCCAATCTAATTGTCGCCTTTCCTTTCATTTTTCTCCAACGACCGGAGCCATAGCTTTTCCTTAATCGCGCTATTTCTCGGATTGATTTATCTATCACAATAGTCTCGATTTCAGAAATATCGCCGATTATTTCAAATGAAATAGTCATCAACAATCCCGTGCCACTTAACGTTCCGCTTCATGCGCGCCCGTTTTTTAGGGCGTCGTCTTGGAAGCGGATGTTCTGCCGGTTTTAATTTGATGCGCTTCTTTGTACGCCTTTAACAATGAGTTAATGCGAGTTTGATAACCTGTCCCCTGTTTTTTAAACCATGTCAAGACATCCTCATCTATCCGCAATGTGATTTGGTTTTTTCGAACCACAGGTCTTAACCCTTTTCTTACAACAGCTTTTGCAAACATTTCGGGAGTAATCTCTGGATTTTCAGAAAAATCTATTTCATCATCTTGCAGCTTATCAACCCGCTCCCAATCAGTCTGGGATTTGCGAGAAATATTCTTTTTCTTCATATTTTGTGGCCTTTCGTATTGAAATAATTCTTATTAATTCTTCGGTTTCTGTATGAACAACTGAAACTACCCTGCCATCCAGAATCCCGAATGTAACAAAGCGCTCTTCTCCGTAATCATATCGGTTGTCTTCAATTGTAAGCGTATAGCCTGCAAAGATTATCGGAGCATCAATAAAATCAATCCCATGCTTCTTAATATTGGACTTATGCTTTGTTTCATCCCATTCAAATTTTGGCATTGTAGTTACAATTTGTCAATACGAAAAGGGTTAATGTGGTATCTCTTTCAACGGTATTTAAAAGGCAGAACATATATATTATCAAGATTCTGGATAATTCGGATTTTGGATATTTAAATCATTTTTATCAAAATTGTGAAAAAAAGACAAAAGAAAAATAAACATAATGATACTAGATTGATAAGTCATTTAATTGGCAATTTGGAATTGTAAAAAAAGTCGTTTTTTATCGTAATTATCAACATTATCGAGATTCTAGAATATTTTTCAAGAAAAGATTATACAACCATTCAGTCTAAGGGGCTTATTATCCCGAGCTTGTTTTTACTCATTACATGCGTATATATCATTGTTGTGTTGACATCGTTGTGGCCTAGCAGATCCTGAATTGTTCTGATGTCACATCCTTTTTCCAATAAATGCGTGGCGAAACTGTGTCTAAGTGTATGAACAGTAACCCTTTTTCCTATCTTGGCCTTTATACTGGCTTTTTTAATCCCTTTTATTAAATTGCTTTCGTGAAGATGATGTCGTCTAACCACCCTAATTGAAGGATCAATTGAAAGCGTACTTGATGGAAACACCCAAAACCAGGCCCATTCCTTCCCTGCATTCGGCGATTTTCGTTCAAATGCATATGGAAGTTGGACACCGGGAATATCATTTTTCCGATCTTTTTCGTAAATTTTTCGTGACCGCTCAATATGCTCAATAAGGTTCTTCTTTATACTTTCCGGCAAAACGGTTTCCCTGTCTTTATCCCCTTTTCCGCTTCTTATGGTTACAGCATTACGTAAGAAATCAATATCCTTGATCCTCAGTTGAAGGCCTGGTTCTGCGTGGAGACTGCCACATTCTTTTCCACGGCCAGATATGTCATAAAGTCCTTAACATCTTTACTTTCAAGGGAATGGGGTGATCGTCCTTTCATAAAGCGATAGAACTGACGAACCCAGCCGATATAAGTCTGCTCGGTCCTGTATGAACGGTGCATCAATCTTAAAACCTTCTGCATGGCATCCGCAATTATTTTCCATTGGGCGCTTATGGGCATATTCTCTCTGTTATAGGCAATATTTTTTCTTTCCTTATAAAGCAGGTAAAGCTGAATAGCCTCAGCAGCCTGCCTTATCTGCCAGTCTTCACGGTTTTTTGAAAGAGATTGGAGGTAATGTGCAACTTCTTCAGACGTGATTGGATCTTTCGTTTTCTTTTTATAAAAATTGTAAAGGCGCGTTACCCATGATAAATAGTATCCGGCCTTCTTTTCATCGGTCAGTTTTGAGGATGTGAGATAAGCTTTGAATTGCTCCATGGAGGATTCTTTGAGCAATTATTATGCCGATATGTTTTATAAAATGGAGCAATATCTTTTAAGAGCTGATATTATTATATATTACAAGGTCTTCTACCTATTTGGGAGCATCCGGATTGTCTGTCAAGAGGTCTTCACTTTAATAATTGATCCGGATGCTCCAGTACTTTGCACGTTACATTGTGCTATGATGCCTATAAAAATGTGCACAGATAGGACTTTGGGATGAAGACAGAGGGCAGCCCAGCCCTTTGCCGCTGCACGGTGATTTAACTTGAACTTTCAACATCCAACATTGAACGTTCAACATCTAATCACGAATATAAAAAATTATGAATCATATCTTGGATGCAGCCGCAAAGGCAGTCACCATGCTCTTCCGCAGATTGCCCTGGACAAGCTTCACCAGATCGCCCTCGCCGCTGCAGTCGCCGACCATAAAGAACCGCCCAGCCGATCCGTAAAACCTCATAGCCTCCTCCTGCCTCGGCCTTCGGCCTGCATAGATAACCACGCTGTCCGCCTGGATGGACTTCTCGTCGCCCTTGGCATCGGCATAGATTACCTTTCCTTTTGAGATTTCTTTGACTGTAGCCTCCGTTACATAGCTGAAGGTCTTGAAAAACCGCCACCGCTCCCAACCCAGGTATATCTTGTTGGCATCCGTTGCCAGGCCTTTTTCCGTCGTCAGGACCGTTACATTGCGTCCGCTTCCCGCCAGGTGCATTCCCGTCTCCGTGGCTATCTGTTCGCCGCCAATTACCACAACGTTCTTGCCTACCGCATTGTTCCCGTAAACGAATATCGGCGCCAGCACATTGTTCCCCTTCGCGCCGGGGATGTCCGGCATTATGGGCTCAGCGCCAAGGGCAACAATAACCGCGTCCCATCCCTTTGCCTTGATCATCTCAGGTGTGGCTTTTGTTCCCAATACCACCTCGATCCCCGATTTTTCTACCTGGCGGACCAGGTAATCCTTGAAGTCCCTGAAGGTCCATTTAAATGAGACATAGTCCGCGTGCTTCAACTGCCCGCCGAGGTAGTCGTTCTTCTCATAAAGTGTGACTTTGTGTCCCCTTTCCGCGGCCACGATGGCCGCCTTCATGCCCGCTGGACCGCCGCCTATGACTGCGACATTTCTTGATATGGTTGGGGGGTCAACCATCCGTGAAAGCCTGTGCTCAAGGCCCAGCGCCGGATTCACGGTGCAGAAGCTTGTAGGAGGGCCTGCCACGCCATGGCAGTCCTGGCAAAGCAGGCAGGGCACCACGTCCTCGCCCCTCCCCTCATAGGCCTTTTTGCCGTACTCCGGGTCAGCCCACCAGTTTCTGGCCATGGAGATCAGATCGGTCCTGCCGTCCGCAATATACCTTTCGTTCATGTCCAGGTCCTGGAACCCGCCGTTGACGCCTATGGCCAGCCTGGCGCCGCCTTTCTTTATGGTCTCGGCATAGCCGATGATCGGGTTTTCACCCTTATTGAAATTATAGGCGGTGGGGTGGGCGTCGCTGTTGTCCTTGCCACGGACAATAAGAATGTCAAGTGCGCCTTCCCATACCTTTGCGTACTCGATGACGTCCTGAACGGTATAACCGCCGTCGTTGCCCAGTTCTTCACCGCTCAGGTGGGCCAGAATCAGAAAGTTTGGCCCGCAGGCCTTCCTGATCGCCTGGAACAGCTCAAGGGCCACTCGCGCCCGGTTTTCCAGACTGCCGCCATATTTATCCTTTCTTGTGTTGATGACGGGCGACAAGGCGTGAGCCAGGAGGTTGTTGCGGTATGACATATGAAACTGTGCCATGTCAAATCCGAGTGCCTGGTAAAACCTTGCCTTTCTTACCACATCCTCGATAGTCTCCTGTATAAGCTCAACGGGGATCTCCCTGCCTGCGGCCATTGTTGTTGAATCGTTGTACGGATTGTACATGGCTGATATATTGCCAATGCTGTATGCCCTGTCAAAGCCGGGCATGATCCCGAGTGCGGCCTTGGAGCCATGGAAATGGATGGAGTCGGTCATCTGCGCAAAATAATTCTGCACCCTTGGCTCGTCCCTGTCCCACCTGGGCATGTACTCCACATCCCCTGAGGGCAGCTGCTCACCCTGTCCGCCACCGGGCATGGGGCCTCCCATCCCTCCCGCAGGCATCTGGCCGGTCTGCCCTGCCTCGGGCATCGGACCACCTGCCCCTTCCACAGGCATCTGGCCGCCTCGTCCTCCCTCGGATGCCTGCCCGCCTTCATCTTCCTTAACCACGTCTTCACCCTTAAAGCACATGCAGACAGCGCATCCGTTTTTGGCAACGTTCGCGTACCATGATATGACCTGCTCGGCAGGGAATGTCTCCGGCCCCTGCAGGAAACGGGGAAAACTGTCGGATTGAATCATCCTGTTCTTAAGCACCACGTTCCCTATTTTCAGAGGCGATAAAAGATGACTGTATCTGTTGCTCAAGGCCCCTTTAATGCCCGAGGATCCGGACCTTTCTGAGGCCTCCGCAGCGGCCCTTTCAAAACCCGTGAGCCTTTTGAATGCCACCGCAGACGCGGACGCTGCACCTGTGGCAATCAGAAACTGCCTCCTTCCCATAAGCGATTTTATAAGATTCATGACCTCCCCCCTTTTTACAAATTGTTTATCAAAGGATTATAAACATGGATCAGCAGCAAGAAATGAATTTATAAATAATCGGACAATTGGGTTTGGCAGTCAAGGGAAAAGACGGATGACTGATGACGGAGGTTGAGAGGTTGAGAAGTTTAGAGGATAAGAAGTTGAGAGGTTGAAAAGAAATCCGGATTGATAAAATTCATCAGTATTATGTTTCTGCAAGCGTTTACACTTTACACAATATCAACATACAAAAATTATTGATCTTTTTCTCTGCCCGGGTAATATCTCTCGCAGTATTGTTACGGGATATTTTTTGCCCTTTAAATGTGATATACAAATTATCATGTTTTTAATTAACTAGGAGGAAGTGCCTATTCAGGCAAATGCTTGTTAAATAAATATTAAAGGAGAATATCATGAATCTACTTCAAAGGCTTATGGGAAGACGGCAGTTTCTGATTGCCACGGGGTTGGCTTCCGGGTGCGCGCTTACCTGCAAAAAACTTGCGGATTTTCAAATCCGCACCGTGATGGCGGCCGATAAGGCTGCAACCTCCAGTTTAAAGGCAGCAGGCAATAAATGCCCCCATCTTTTGTCGCCCCTAAGAATCAGAAACATAGTATTGAAGAACAGGATATTGCATACCCAGTCCCCGCCTCACTCTCTGCAGGGGCCGGAAAATTTCCCCGCTGACGCGTTCAGGCTGCATTATTCAAATATGGCCAAAAACGCTGCTATCGTATCGCTTGATGACCATTTCGGCACATACCCGATTCAATATGGCGATGGAACCGACATGCACCGGGGTACGGACCACTACTCAGATCATATATGGCAGGACATACCCCCTGTTCATAATTATGTCAACAGGATGATCGATGACATCCACAGCGAGGGCGC
>JAFGIC010000142.1 GCA_016929815.1 Deltaproteobacteria bacterium | reverse complement strand
CTTTAAAGCTGAAGGGGAAGATCTCAACAGCCACAGAACGTCCGCGCAGACTTGTAGATATCTCCGTGCTCAGTAATTTTGATGACGAGCCGGTCAGATATACCTGGACATCTTCTGTGTCCAGCACACGCCTGATAAACACCTCCCATTGTTCGATACACTGGATCTCATCAAAGAAAAAATGACATGTTACGTCTCTGTGTTGAGGATATTTACTGAAATAGACATCAAGTATGGCCTGAAAGTCATTGACCTTAAAATCAAGCAGACGGTCATCCTCAAAATTCAGGTAGAGGATCTGTTCTCTCGGCGTGCCGGAGGCAAGAAGCTCATGCATCTTCTGATAACAGAAGTATGTCTTCCCGGAACGCCTCATGCCTATAACCGCAAGTGCCTTTCCTTTTATATCAGGAAATGTTTGGTCTCTTGATATAAGTTCAGGCAATTTCCGTTCGTGAAAATCATCAATGAATTGGAATATTCTCTCTTTCATAGGAGAGATATTATCTCTTATTTAGAGATAAGTAAAGCTTAATTTATATCTTAATTAAAGACAAATGATGTGGCTGATATGATCCGTTACATGCCTGCAACTTATTTTTATCATTGAGGTTATGCTTAATTGGAGAGGTCTTTTTATCTTCATAAAAGAAGTAAGATCAAAAATATTGAAACCTTTTTATTTCATAATTGTCTAAAGACCCGTAACCGGATATATTGACTTATTTTTTGGTCTTGTAATAAAAAAGATACAAGAAGACAGAATATAGAAAAGAGTAAAGAGAAGACAGAAAACAGAATACAGAAGACAGAATATAGGAAAGAGGAGACAGAAGAAGGATGACAGCCCAGCCGCTTGCCGCTGCGCGGCCAGTTTAATCGAGAAGCGTGACTCCGGCATACCGAGTCAGATACAAGAAGAACAGCTGTCGCTCATGCGGAGGTATGGCGGGCAGGCAGACGACGGATATTGCAAAAAATTAGATTCGATCTTTTAACGTCCAACGTTCAAAATTGAATCATGAAAATTGAAAAACCGGCAAAAGAGGAGAATGTGATATGGCGATTGATGTAAAGCAGATCAATGACAAGGTTGAGAGGGAGAGCGCGGTTATCGGGCTTATCAGGTCCGAGATACACAAGGTGATCGTCGGGCAGGAGGAGCTTATTGACGGGCTCATACTGGCCCTGTTGTGCAACAACCATGTTCTCATAGAGGGCGTGCCCGGCCTGGCGAAGACCCTGTCGGTTACGACACTTGCCAGGATGCTCCAGGCTACCTTCAAGCGAATTCAGTTCACCCCTGATCTGCTCCCGGCAGACGTGGTCGGCACACTTATATACAACCCCAAGACAGGCGAATTCACGACCAAGAGGGGGCCAATATTTGCCAACATCATATTGGCGGACGAGATCAACAGGGCCCCTGCCAAGGTCCAGAGCGCCCTTCTTGAGGCCATGCAGGAGAGGCAGGTGACTATCGGGGACAGCAGCTACCCCCTGGATGACCCGTTCATGGTCATGGCCACCCAGAACCCTATTGAACAGGAGGGAACCTATCCCCTGCCGGAGGCCCAGGTTGACAGGTTCATGTTCAAGATCCGCATTACATATCCGGACAAGGGCCAGGAGCATGAGATACTCAAGAGGATGGCCAGGAGCAATCCCGAGCTGCGCGTGAACCCGATATTATCTCCGTCGGATATCGGACGCCTCAGGGCGTTGGCGGATGAGATATACATGGATGAAAAGGTTGAGGAGTACATCGTCAACCTTGTGGATGCCTCCAGAAATCCCGATGCGTTCAACATGAACATCGGCCAGTACATCCGCTATGGCGCCTCCCCAAGGGCGTCAATCTTTCTTGCCATGGCGGCCAAGGCCCATGCCCTTATTGACGGAAGGGGTTATGTGACGCCCCAGGATGTAAAAAGCGTTGCCATGAATATAATGAGGCACAGGATCATCCTGACCTACGAGGCGGAGGCCGAGGAGAAGACCCCGGAGGATATTATTAAAGAGATACTTCAGAATGTTGATGTGCCATGATACCTAGGGAACTTGCAAAAAAGATAAGGTATATACAGATATATACCAGCAAGGCCGTCAATGACACCCTGGCCGGTGAGTATGAGAGCGTCTTCAAGGGCAGGGGCATGGAGTTTGAAGAGGTGCGCGGGTACCAGGCAGGCGATGATGTCAGAAATATCGACTGGAACGTGACCGCCAGGACAGGCGAGCCCTATGTGAAGATCTTCAAGGAGGAGAGGGAGCTGACCGTGCTTTTTCTTGTCGATCTTTCCGCGTCCGGCTCCTTCGGGAGTGTAAGCCGCACTAAGAACGAGATTGCCGCTGAGATATGCGCACTTTTGGCATTTTCCGCCATAAAGAACAATGACAAGGTCGGGCTGCTTGTGTTTACTGACCGCGTTGAAATGTTTATCCCTCCGGCCAAGGGGACCACGCACGTGCTGAGGATCATAAGGGAGGTCCTGAATTTCAGCCCTGGCCGGTCCGGCACCGACATTGTGGAGGGCATTGACTACATAGGGAGGGTAACGAACAAGAAAAGCGTATTATTTCTTGTGTCGGATTTTATCGGTGAAGGGTATGAAAACAAGATAAGGGTCCTGGCAAAGAGGCATGATCTTATCGCGGTATCCATTACAGACCCCAGGGAGATATCTATGCCGGACTGCGGGCTTGTCCGGCTTGAAGACGCCGAGACAGGCGAGATGCTCCTGATAGACACGGGGAGTGCGGCCTTCAGAAAGAAATACGGGAGGCTGGGGAACCAGAGGATTGAAAGGCTCAGGAAACTCTTCAGGTCCATGGACGTGGACCACATAGAGATCATGACAGACAGGGATTACCTGCATGACCTGATAAGGTTTTTCAGGATGAGGGAACGCAGGGTTTCAATGTGATATTTTGTGCGACGGATGGAGGTGGAATGCTCTGTACTAGCACATGATGGCGCCAGGTACAAGGCGCAGGGCGTAAGGGGAAAGCCTTCGTCCCTGAGGGACTTTGGAGAACAGGGAGCGCGAGTAAGAAAGTAAAAAGGATGCCAAATTCATTAAGATGCCGGAGATGAGCAATCTCGTGATTAAGACCACAAACAGGCTTTTTTCCGTGAGCAACAAATAGAATACAGATAGATGATGAAAGTAGATATGTATAATAATTTGAATAAACGGATTTTACTTACAGGCGCTGTATTGTTGCTCCTGATATCATCTCTTGTACTGATAATATCATGCTCAAAACCTGGAAAACAGGGGGCTTCAGCAGTAAAGGAAGAGGCCGCCGGCATCCATGAGACCTATGAGAACGGGCCCGCGTCACTTACCCTTGACGCCGACAAGAGTTCGATGACCATTGCAGAGCGTCTGAATCTGACAATCAGAGTTATTGTGGATGAGGAATATGAGGTGACAATGCCGGATCTTACGGGCAGGCTTGAACAGTTCGGGATCGTTGACTGGCATACAACCCAGCCTGAACTCCTGGACAACAACAAAAAGCGGATAACACGCACCTATGTGCTTGAACCCTTTTTATCCGGCGATTACACTATACCCCCCATGGAGGCGCAGTTTTATAAAGAGAGCGTGGGTGACGCAGACACCCACAGCATCTCCACCTCTGAGTTAACCGTTAAGGTAAATTCCCTTCTGCCTGAGGACATAAAGGAGATGAAGCTGCACGACATAAGGCCTCCTGTGCCCTATCCGACCGATTACAGAAAATGGATACTGATTGCAGGAGGGGTGTTGCTTCTCACGGCAGCAGGCATTTTTGCGTGGTTTTATTATAAGAGACGGGCAAGGACAGTTGATGCGCACGCGGTAATGCTGACACCCCATGAGATTGCCTACAGGGAACTGGACGAGCTTGCCTCGGAAGGCCTGGCAGAAAAGGGCGAGATAAAGCCTTATTATCAGAGGGTGTCGGGGATTCTCCGCCGATATATTGAAAATCGTTTCGGGCTCAGGGCGCCGGAGCAGACGACAGAGGAGTTTCTGGCAGGCCTTGACAGGAGCAGTGGGCTCCCGGAAAACTTTAAGCCCCTTTTGAGGACATTCCTGAGACATTGCGATCTTGTAAAGTTCGCTGAGTTCATGCCGGGACAGGAGGAAAGCCTGCGAGCCTTTGAGAGCTGCAGGGATTTTATCCGGGGAACGGAAGAAAAGGAAAGAGTTTGATGATGCGGTTTGAGTCACCATGGGCCTTTGTTTTGCTTATTCTGATCCCTTTGCTGATATGGCTGAGGCTGTACAGGCAGGGAAGGGTTGCAATACGTTTTTCAACTACGGCAATAGCCGCGATGTCCGGAAGGTCAATACGCCAGAGGTTCCTGTGGCTGCCGGATTTTCTCAGGCTTGCAGCCCTTGCGCTTTTTATTATTGCCCTTGCAAGGCCACAGTCGGGCCTTGAGCAGGTAAGGGAGATCAACAATGGGATCGCCATTGAGATGGTCCTTGACCG
>JAFGIC010000141.1 GCA_016929815.1 Deltaproteobacteria bacterium | reverse complement strand
TAAAGACACACTATTACGGGGGGATAAAAAAGTTTCAATGGCTGGCAAGACCTCTCGCCATACACGGAAGGATAATAAAGGCTGACGGTGACATTGTAGACATAGCGGTAGGGGAAAATGATACTGATCCGGTCTTTACTATCCTTGATCTGCTGCCCCATCTTGCCAGAAAAGCGCAGTATGACAAAAAATTAAACGAAGCCATTGTTGGAGAAAAACTTAACCTTATTGTGGGCAGTCTACCACTGGGTGATAAGAAGTTGAAAGACCGTTTTAAGCTCTCAATTCTTAACTATCTTAACGATACTTATGGTATTGTGGAAGAAGATCTCGTCAGCGCGGAATTAGAGATCGTCCCCGCGGGCAAGGCCAGGGACGTGGGATGGGACCGTTCTCTTGTAGGAGCTTACGGCCAGGATGACCGTGCCTCCGCCTATACGAGTCTTAAGGCCCTATTGGATACAGCGAGGGTCAGAAAAACCGCGATTGCCCTCTTTGTTGATAAAGAAGAGATAGGAAGCGACGGGGCAACCAGCGCCAAATCAAAATTTCTTGAAACTGTTGTCTGTGACCTGATGGTCAAAACAGGGCAGAAACCCAGTGTTCTCGAAGCCAATAGGCTGCTTGCAGATTCACAGGCCCTCTCTGCCGATGTAAACGGAGCGTTGGATCCCGATTACCAGGAGGTCCATGAAAAAGGAAATGCGGCCCGGCTGGGTTATGGCGTCTGCCTTACTAAATTCACGGGACACTCGGGCAAATATGGCGCCAATGACGCAAATGCCGAATATATCGGATGGTTGAGAAACATCTTCACCAAAAGCAAGGTGTGCTGGCAGACGGGCGAGTTAGGAAAAGTAGACGAAGGCGGAGGGGGCACTATAGCCAAATTTCTTGCCGTTTACGGAATGGAAATCATTGACTTCGGCCCCGCCGTATTGTCCATGCACTCCCCCTTTGAAATCAGCCATAAGGGAGATATCTACATGGCATACAAGGGCTTCAAGGCATTTTTAGAGGCGCCAGTTGAATAATGTATGACATTATAATATAATATCTTCATGAAACAAGGAAATATACTCCTAAGCGCAAAGGAGATGGCCATGATAAACCTCACAGCAAGGGATATTATGAACCGGGATGTTCTTTCTGTTGGCATGGATTGGTCTATAGACCATCTGGCTGATTATCTTATCGATAATTGCATATCAGGCGCGCCGGTTACATCCGAGGATGGTAAATTACTCGGGGTGGTCTCTTTAACAGATATTGTTGGATACAGGAGTCTGCCGGCTACCGATGCCCAATTGAATGATCCCCATGAGTATTACATTCATTGTCCTGAACGCCAGTATTCACAGGCAGAGATCGAATCGTTTCGTGTTGAGACTGAATCGCTTGTAATGGTTCGCGAGATTATGACCCCCATGACCTTTAACGTTAAAGAGGATACAAAACTGCAGCAGGTGGCCGATGCAATGATCAGGGGTCGTATCCACAGGGTTTTTGTGACGCGTGAAGACAAGTTGATGGGCATCATTACAACAATGGATATACTGAAAACTATTCGGGATCTTTAATTCTTTTCTTACATTCGAACGGCTGGTTTTTGAAAGCTTTCGACTGAACATTTTCGCGCTGCCGGATTATTATACCTTGACAATCAGGGGCTAATGTACCGTAAATTCAAGGGTATATTTCAAAAACGTTGTCATAAAAACGTGTGGGAGGAAAATATGAGAATTTTGTATCTATGTATTTTATTGCTGTTCGGGCTTATTGTGAGCGATGCATCAGCAGGAGAGGTCAGAACGGTTAAACTGGCTGATGGAAGCATTATCCAGGGTGAGATTGTATCATTAAACAACGGTGTCTACACGCTTAAATCCGCGACCCTTGGAACTATGAGTATTGAGGAATCAAAGGTTCTTTCCATCACATCGGTCGAAAGTACACAGATGGAAATTCAGGCTCTGCAGCAACAGATCATGAGAGACAAAGAACTCCTTGATATCATCCTGCCCTTACAGAATGATCCGGACTTTAAAAATGCCATGGAAGATCCCTCCATTATGGAGGCGGTTAACTCAGGCGACATGAAGGTCCTCTTGTCCAACCCACGGTTCATGAAGCTTTTAAGCAATCCCAAGATTTTAGATATTCAGGATAAAATTAAAAAGTGAAAAATCCATAGGCAAGGTAGTGGACTGAGAAAGAAAAATAAGATGAGTCAATTTTTCAAGGCTATTTTTTAAAAAGGGCCTCAAGAGCCTGCTTTGCCTCTCGCGTCCTGTTATAGCTGCCACCGCCCGCTTTCGAGCCCTTAGGGACAAAAAAATCGCAAAAATTGGCCCTTTCCTTATCAACGATACGTTCCGCCGCTACCTCTCTGCATCCATTGTAGGCGTCTTGATCGTAAAATTTGCATTGCCTGCAACAACGCAGATCGCGTTGACAATGGGGGCATGTATCCTGTCTGCTTATCTTTCCATCAATCTTAATTTTCTTGTTGCAAAAGACACATTCCATCAGATTGCTTCCTCCTGATTTAAAGGATATTTTTCCATAAAATTCGCCGGTTATGCAATGCACGGAACCTTACTTTCCGCTTACCTTGTAAATCGTTCGCCGGAGATAAGAACATTAACTAAAAAGGATCACCCAAGCAATTTAAACAGTTTGATTCTGATATATTAATGCATTGATACACTTACCAATGGCAGCTCAGATGTTTCTCCTAACCTTAACTTTTTTTGACAATCACTACCTATAAAAGTAAAATAATAATGGAATATAAATCGCCGCCTTTTCCCCTGATGATTTACGTTTGATAAGCACCAATAACTATTTAATTACATAATGGATACAACCCCTGATTACAC
>JAFGIC010000140.1 GCA_016929815.1 Deltaproteobacteria bacterium | reverse complement strand
GTAGGGATCAAATACCTGAAGGCCATGCATTTAAACGATTCAAAAAAGGGTTTAGGGAGCCGGGTGGACAGGCATGAGTGCATCGGGAAAGGCGCCCTGGGGCTTGAACCATTCAGATTCATCATGAACGACCCACGCTTTGACAATATTCCGATGGTCCTGGAAACACCGGACCCGGGCACATGGGAAGAGGAGATAATGCTCCTTTGCGGACTCATTAAAGTTCGTGTGTCGTAATGCATAAACTGGTGGCCTTTCATCGCAAGATGTAATATTATTCCGAACTGTTTGAATTTCATTCAGGTAAACCCTTTTAATGGAGGCCTTTATGTCAAACCGCGGAAAAAAATTCATTGCCATGATCATCTTTGTTTTATTTATGTCCTTTCCCCTGTTTTCAGGCTGCGAGGGCTCTGACACCCGTGATAAGGTGGACGACACGGTTGAAGAGCTGGCAGGGAAAAAACAGGTTGACCGGATGAAAAAGATGGAAAAGGATATAGGAACTATTACAGACAGAGAGTCGGAAAGAATGGATGAACTGGAAGAACTGCAAGAACTGGAAGAGACCGAACCTGAAGAAGAGTAACGACCGCAGGGGCCGGTATGAAATACAGGGTCCGCATAAAATCTAAAAACAGAAAGGACGCCCTTGCCGAAGGCGCTGAAAGGCTTGGCGTTGAACCTTCAAAGGTTATTATCCTTGAGGAGGCAAATGAGAATTATCTTGTCTCAACAATAGATGCGCCGGGCGAATATGACATTGAAATACATGATGACAAGATGGCCGCAATACTCAGGGTTATCTATCCCCCCACCGGAACAGGCGCACCTGCAACCGTTGAAGATATTGAAAAAGAACTCTCATCCCTGGGCATAAGCCATGGGATAGAACATGTCCTGATCCATGCCGCAATCAATGAGGTCAATGAAACCGGCAGATCGCAGGGCAATATAACAATTGCAAAGGGAACCCCGCCCCGGAAGGGTGAAAATGCAAGGGTTGATGTAAAGATCGGCAAAGATGCCCCGAACAAGGACCCGAAGGCATCTGTAATGGTAAAGCCGGGCCAGGTCATTGCAATAAAGATCCCTGCAACCTCAGGCGCACCCGGTAAAAACATATTCGGAGAGGATATCCCGGCGGTCCCGGGTGACGACATCTCATTTGCGGCAGGAGAGAATGTTACAATCAATAAAAACGGGGCTGATTATGTAGCCCTCTGCTATGGCGCTGCAAGGGCCACATGGCAGGGGGTCTCTGTTACGGATTATGTGAGTGTAAGCAAAGACCGCATGTATGCGGAGATGAGCCTTTTCCCTGTTCTTTTTGATAACAGCAGGCTTACCCCGGATGATATAGCTGATATCCTGAAGAATAAAGGGGTAAAACACGGTATCAACACGGCCGCCATAAAGGCTGTCCTTGACAAGGGCGCCCCTGTTGAAAGATTCAGGGTGGCTGAGGCAACGCCTGTCATAAACGGCAGAGACTCAAAGATGGAATTTATATTCAGGGTTAACGGCCTTGATCCGGAAGAGGCCGCTAAAAACAGGGCTGAGGGTGTCTTGCCGGCCGTTGAGACAAGGGATATTGTCCTTGGAGGAGAAATCCTTGCCCGGAAGATTCCACCTGTAAAACAGGCAGACGGGAAGACCATAACAGGCGAGATTATCAGTGCAATAAAACCTGAAGGCAGAAAGATCAGGGCAGGAGACAATGTTGATGCCGGGGATAACGGCCATTTGTTTGTAGTCTCTGAAGGCGTTACCGCAGGGTATGCCGACTATTCCGGAGAGACCATATCCGTGATGAAACTTCTGGAGATATCCGAAGACAGGCTTTCAGCCGGTATAGCGCTCTATGCGCCTTGTTCAATGAAAAGGGTCATTACCATTGATCTTATAAAGGAGATATTAGAGAGGGCAGGCATAAGATACGGCATAGACCTTGGTGAAATAGAGGGGTTTCTCGCATCTGAAGGCAAAAAAGTTTTCCCTCCAAAAAGGATAGTTATTGCAAAAGGCACAGCCCCTGTCCACGGTGAAGATGCACGAATCAACCTGAGTTTCAGCATGGAGAGACAGGCAGGCCATATTGACGGCAAGACAGGGCTCATGGATTTCAGGGAACAATCATTGATACATAACGTTAAAAAGGGCGATACCCTTACAGAAAAGATACCCTTCTTATCTGGTACTAACGGAAAGGATATCTTCGGCGATGTAATACCTGCCTCCCACGGTAAAGACTGTAAACTTTCTCCCGGCAAGAATGTTATTATTTCACCGGATGGTCTGAAACTTATCTCCGATATGAACGGTATGGTAATCCTGGATGGCAGCAGGATATCCGTTACCCGGAGCCATGAGATAAAGGGCGATATTGACATGAGTACGGGCAACATTACAATGGATGGATCGCTGATTATTCAGGGCTGGGTCTGTACCGGCTTTGTTGTCCGGGCAAGCGGGGCGATACATGTCGCTAAGGGGGTGGACCAATCAGTAGTAGAGGCGGGCGCGGGGCTATTTATAAGGGGCGGGATCATCGGGGGTGAAGATGTAAATATTATCTCCGGCGGAGATCTTACGGCCTTATTTATAGAAAAGGCAAAGGTGCACGCAAAAGGGGATATCATTGTCCATAATGATATACTCAACAGCAGTGTCTCAACCGGCGGCGGCATAGATGCAACCAACGGCAAGGGCCGTATAATAGGCGGTCTGGTTGCAGCGCTCAGTGAAATAAAGGCGAATGAGACAGGTTCCCCCGCAGGGATAAAGACAAATATCATTATAGGTTTTGACCCTGAACAGACAAAGAGGGAGGAAAAGATAAAAAGACACCTGGAATCCTTCAGGTCCCAGAAGGTTAAGATAGACCAGGCTCTTGTCAGGTTCCGGAATCAAAAGGGCCAGGCAGAGATCCCGAGAAGCATGCGTTTCAAGCTTGATAAGCTTATAAAACAGAGACGAAATATTGCCCAGATGGAGGCAAAGCTCAACAGCTATATGGAGGAGCTTAAGCAGAAAGAAAGTGAGGCAAAGGATAATCCACCCACTCTTATTGTTAACAGGATGGTGTTTGCAGGCACAAAGATTAACATCAAAGGCTCTGTTATGGATGTGGAAACCGATATGCCCGGAAAAATAAAATTTTACCTGGATGATAACCGCAAGATAACCTTTATATAAAACTAATCCCGACAAGGAGGATATAAGGATGAATATCAAATCTATAAAAGTAGGCGACCTGATGAACAGGGATGTGAAAATAATTGATAAAAACACCAGCATCATATCTGCCGCAAAACAGATGATGGAAAGACATGTCTCCAGTTTTATTGTCATGCCCGATGATCCCCATGACGCCTTCGGCATAATAACAAGGAAGGATGTGGTTGAGACCTTTATAAATTCGGGAACAACGGATACGTCAATTCTGGTGAAGGATGTTATGTCAAAGCCATGCCTGTGTGTTCATTCTGAACTCTCCGTTTATAACTGCTTTCAGATGATGGAGATGGTAGGCGTGAGAAGGATGCCGGTTACCGAAGGGAGCAAACTGGTGGGGATAATCAGCAATACCGATATCCTTAACAGCATAATAAAGGGAGTGCTGTAGATAGGGGTTTATAAAACCATTAGTCATCCATGATATGTGACGCAGGTTAAAAGATAAAATTGAAATTAATTAGTGTTCATCCGTAAACACCAATTTTCGGATTCACGCTGTCAGCCGTAAGCTCTCAGCTGTCAGCAAAAACTTATTAATTCAATGACTTAGCTGAATGCTAATCGCTGAAAGCTCCATCCATAAATGCCTTCTTTATGGATGGACACTACCTTATAATACATCTAAATAACAAAGGATTAAAATCATTATAATAATCCTGCCTTTGTTAATATTTTTTTAACCGATTTGCATGCGGGAGAATCCTCCGGTAAATCCAAAAGTGACCGCCCGGAAAGATTATATTTTTCCAGATCAGGGTCATACTCAATATTGCCAAGATATATCTCTCCAGTGGCCTCCATTTTTTTTTGCGTATCTTTATCAAACCTATAGTTTCCGACTAAATAAAAATGATTGTACTTTATCCCTATCGCGCTTGTAATGTTTTTAATTCTTTCTATATGCTTAAGGGATTTTGAAGATGGATCTAATATGACAAACAGGTCATCTATATCTGAGACTACTTCTCTATTCAGGTGTTCTAAACCGGCAGGAGAGTCAATCATCACGTATCGGTATGAGTCAATTATTTTAGGTATGGCGCCGGATATTATTGCATCAGGTGCACAATAACAACCTTCTGTTAATTTTGTGCCCAAAACAAAAAGGTCAAAATTATTACCTTCATATAAGGCCTCGGTATTAAGTAAAAACTGTATCCTTTCGTGAACAGACATCGATCCCCCAGCCCCGGCTTTTCTGGCAGCGATGATGTCATAAAGTGCCTCTGAGATTGTTTTAACTCCCTCCTCTTTCAAATTGACCCCAAGCATTTCTGCCAAGCTCTGGTCCGGATCAAGATCAATAAGAAAAATAGGCGGAGGCAGATATCGACTGGTTAATGAAGTAAATGTTGATTTTCCAGTGCCACCTCTACCGGTAGCGACAAGCTTTTTCCCCATTTTTTCCTCCAAATTATTATCGATTAACTCATAAAAATTTTCAGGAGCGATTTTGATTAAAACAAATATCGTGGGCCTTTAGGAGGTTTTTATGAGAATATAATATATTGTTTTTTATCTTTCCTAGTGTTCATCCGAAAACACCAG
>JAFGIC010000139.1 GCA_016929815.1 Deltaproteobacteria bacterium | reverse complement strand
GGGTGTAGGGACATCCGTCACCTCAACCGCCGATGCAAACCCAGGCCAGCGTCTGTCCAGTTCGGCAATGGAAAAATCGGCTATCCGTTTCTTTTCCGCTTCATAGGCCTTTCGGTCCTCTGCGAGCCTTTCCCAGTAATCATATCGCGTAGCGTACCATATCTCCACCGCGGACTTGCCCTTAGGTGCCATGCCCGGATCAAAGCAATGATGAAGAAAGTGCATCCACCTGTGCTCTTCGTTGGCGATGGCAATGGGCCTGTCCAGCTCAAAAATAATGGTATGAGGCTCCCTGGACAAATCAACACCCACGCCTATTGCCACATGAACCATCGGCCGGACAGGCATCCAATCATTGTACATATTCCTGATCTCATCGCTCAGGTAGCGCCCGCCGAGGATATCGAATATGAGTTTATGGCCGTCCGCGGCCCAGATAATATCATCCGCCAGGATCTCCCTCCCGTCCTCAAACCGGACGCCTATGGCCCGGTCTTTCAGCGTGATTATATCCGTGGCCCTGCTTTTGTATTGGATCTCTCCCCCGAGCTGTTTGTATCGCTCGGCCATTGTAAAGATCACATCCTGTGAACCGCCGAGAGGCACACCTGCATTATCCGAGGAACTCATCATGCCGGTCATTGCAAACATAGGGAACCGCGGCATCGGCCATCCCGGCGTGTCTATGAAAAATCTGACTGCATTCCTCAGAAACGGGTCCTTGAAGCGTTGAGCGAAATCCTGCATGGTCGAATGACCATACTTTCTATATACACCGATTAAGGGAAGAAAAGAAAAAAACATCCTGATATTGTCCATCAGGCCGAAGAGCTCGGCGGGCTTCAGGGGCGCAAAACCCATCATGCTCCTGCCGAAAAGCAGGCGAATAAATTCTTTTATAAGGCCCGCGTCAACAGGTGAAAGGGACAGCATCTGTTCCTCCATCCGTTGTGAATCTGCGCAGATGTCAAGACTCTTTCCGATGCCTTCAATGCGTGCGGCCACATCATGATAGAAGAACTTACGGTCCTTAAGCACCCCAAGCTCCTGCCACATTTGATTAAAGGGACCTGAACTGCTCCCGACGAGCATGTGCATGCTGATGTCAAAGGTGTATCCCCTGCGCTTCCATGCAGTGCACAACCCCCCCGGGATATCATGCATTTCATAGATGACCGGCTTATAACCGTTCATGAGCGCATAAATGCCGGTTGAAAGCCCGGCAATACCCCCGCCGATTATTACCATCCTTTTTCCCATATTATCCCTTTCTTCCTGTCCTTTTAAGCGCCTCCTCAGGCACGCCGTACATAAGATCTTTTGACATTACAAATCACAAATTGTTCGGCAGCGTCCTGACCGTTACCTGGCCGGCATCTATCTCATCTGAAAAGGACACCGCGCAGGTATAGTCATCCTCATGACGTGCGATGGATATGCTCTTGCAGTCCTTCAGATAATTGAATGCCAGTGTCACCATCACGCAATACCTGCCCCTTGCATGAAGGAACAGATGCTTCCCTTTCGGGATCTCGGGAATAGTCAGCCTGCATATATTCTCTATATCAAAGGAGTGCTGCTTCAAGGCCGTGGCCTCCTGCGAGTCGGAGTTAAAGTTCATAAAAACCTTGTCTCCATCCTCTATTATCTCAAAACGCACGCCGTAATTGGCGTCAGGTTCGGGGAGCTCCTTTACCTTCCTGAGTTCACACATCTCAACCTCATCCCCGCCCGGCTCCATGTAAAGGTAAAGGACATGCAGGGGCTGAAGGGCCTGTATAAAGGCAAGGGTAATGGCAGGATGAGGGCTGCTTGTTACCATATAGGTCTTTCCAGGGTCCTTATATGTGCGCTTAAGCTCGGCAACGGCCTTTTGAATCTCCGCCTTGCCCCATTTCTGTGCAACGCCGGCCTTCCCGTCCGGCATAATTGTCTCTTCCTTGGCAACGCCTATCTTATCCCCGAGCTCGCTCACGCTGATTAATACCTTATCCGGCCCATAATTTATCTGCGCATCCTTCTGCGCGTCGTCGCCGGTTGCGGCCATGGCTGAAAATGCGAACGTAAAAACAAGAATTAAATATGTGGCTTTAATCTTCATACTTTGTCTCCTCCGTTGTTTTTTCTTAAAATGATTTCCTCGAATCCTGGAATCCTGGACCCCTTTCCCCTATCACACCTGGTATGCCATAAAGTATGCGCTGCGTATGCTTTTTTGTATATTGCCGCACCTGCCTGTGCAGTCGCCTATCATAAAAAACGCTGTCTCAGCCGATCCGTTGAACTTCATGGCCTCCTCCTGCCTGGGCTTAAGACCTCCATGGATCACTATGCTGTCGGCCTTGACGGACCTCTCATTGCCCTGGGCATCCCTATAGAACACCTGCCCGTCCGAGATCCGGGTTGTTGTAGCCTTCAATGCAAAGCTGAAGTTCTCCAGCGTGTCGGTTATATTCATCAACTCCTCCGGGTAATGTACGCGGTTGATCTTCAGAAGTTCCACATCGTCTGTCAGGATTGTTACATTGCGGCCTGCCTTTACAAGAAATATCGCGGCCTCCACCACATGTTCCCCTGCGCCTACAAATACAACGTTCTTTCCCAGAGACTTGTTTTTCTTATGGGCGGACGTGATATCGAATACATTACTGCCGTCCGAACCGGGGATCTTGGGAACAACAGGGTCGCTGCCCAGTGCAACCAGGACCACGTCATATCCCTTTGCCTTAATCGTGTCAGGAGCGGCCTCTGTGTTTAAATGCACATCCACTCCGGTCTTTTTGACCTGACGGATAAGGTAATCCTTGAAGTCTTTGATGGGCCATTTGAATGGCGAATAATCCGCGTGCTGGAGCAATCCTCCCAGGGCGCCGGTCTTCTCGTAAAGCGTTACCTTATGCCCCCTTTCTGCGGCCGTTATGGCCGCCTTCATACCCGCCGGACCGCCACCTATAACGGCGACCTTCTTTGGTATTGTGGGACTGTCAATCACCTTCACTGCCGACTCAAGGCCCATCCTAGGATTTACACAGCACACGCTGATCCAGGGTCCTGTCCAGGTGTCCCCGTGGCACCTGTTTTCCAGGGTGCAGGGCACTATGTCCTCTCCCCTGCCCTCAAGAATCTTTCTGCCATAGTCCGGATCGGCTATCAGGGCCCTGGCCAGGGTGATCATATCGCATTTGCTGCCTGCGATGTATTCTTCCATTATATCCGGATCCCCAAAACCGCCGCCCGGCATTGTAAGAATCTTCACGCCGCTCTCCTTTATTGCCTGCGAGAGCCGGATGATATCGGGTGAGCCCTTCTCTTTATATTGATTGAAGGTAATTGCGCTGCCTCCGCCCATTCTCAGGATATCCACCCCGCCCTCCATAATTCTTGCAGTTTCTACCGCAGCCTCTGCATCCATTGAACGTCCGGGCCCCCCCAGAGTGCTCAATATTATGAGATTTGTCGAGCTCTGGACCGCCTGCATCTGTTCAACAGAAGAACGCGCGGCATCTTTGTCGCGGGTATTTACAGTCATAGACACCACGTCATAGCCCTGGTCTTGGATCTTCTTTGCCGAGGCAATGATATCCTTAAGTGTCTCCCCGGAGGGGCTGTCCGGGGCAACAACCAGAGAGCCCATGGAATGGATCCCTTCAATCATCTGGTCCGTATAATTCTGAACCGCCGGGTCTTCGTGGTCAAGAATCATCATATGCGCCTGGTCCAGAATGCTGTCTTTGTGCGTGGCCCCGGGCAGTCCCGTCTGCAGGCGCGGCGTGACGATGGCCGCGGACCTTGCGACGTTTGCGTAATAGGCCCTGACCACATCGGAAAAGTAGGTCTCCGGCCCCATCAGATACTGGGGAATGGAAACCGTGTAAAACAACCTGTTCTTCACAATCACGTTCCGGATCTTAAGAGGAGACAGGATATGAGTGTATTTCCTGCCTCCTGACTTTGTATCTGCGCTAGGTTTTTCAGCGGCCATTGCGGCGCCTGTCTGTAAAAGAGGATTAAAAGCCCCGGCTAGCTTTTTACAGGCAAGTGCCGACGTGGATGTCGCACCCGCGGCAATCAGAAACTCCCTTCTTCCCATAATGGATCGAATCAGATTCATAATGTCCTCCTTTCTATATTCCCGACACCCTGGCGGGACGGACCGCCAGTGCACTGAACCCTTCTTCCTGTAATGCCAAGGTATTAAGGAGACCGGAGCTCATGTTGAAGCTCCAGCACCAGACACCTTCATAGTGCAGATACTCGTTACCGGTCCAGTAGGTGCTCGACCGCAGATTCTTGAAAGGCCCGGTGTTTCTCAGGCCGTTGCCTGTAACGCGATTGCCTTCACTGTCAACCCCAGCCTTATTTCCCAGGGTTGTATAAAAAAGATGGCCCATCTCGTCGGTTCTTATGTTATAGCCCGCGGTGTTCGTCCTGCCGTCGTAACCAAAATACCGTGGGCCGTCCACGGCCTTGGGCAATCGCCAGTCGCCTTCCCAGATCACGCTTACCCCTGGATTAAACTTGCAGGTCAGCACCTCCGGTTCATTCAAACCAGCGGCCCATTTTATCTGAATGGGCCAGATACCGCCTCCATTGCTGAAATCCAGCCATACCAGGCCCTGATCATCTTCATAGATAAGGTTGTAGGTGCCTGCTGCGTCCTGGCGGCTTTCACCGGACCCGGATGCACCGGGCCCTCCTCCCCCCAACGCACCCTTGCTGTTATTGGCGCCGGCCCCGTTATAGGTTGCCGTGCCGATCACAATCAGTCTTGCGTTTGCGGTCCATGAAAATCCCAATGCCAGAGATAAAATCAGGAACAACAACCATGTCTTTTTTATCATAATTGTCCCTCCTTCCTTTTTGTATATTGACCTTATCTTTAAAGCCCCGCAAGCCTCTCCCCTAGCATATAACCCTCAGTAATAGCCATGCCCATGCTTATTCCTGCAAGGGGGCTCTGATATACGGTAATGAAGCGTCCTCCCGCATTATTGCCCGCGGCATACAGGCCCTTTATGGGTTTAAATTGCGAGTTGAGCACACGCCCGTCTGCGTCCGTGTCAAGGCCTGTAGATGTTACCAGCCCCGGACTTAAACGTCCGCCGAACTGCCCCCCTGCCTTGCTTATGGTGCCGTAGAAGGGCGGGTCCTTGAGCGCTGTCACCTTCAGGATGCGGGAATCCTTGCCGAAGTCCTCGTCCATGCCCTTTTCGCACAGCTCATTATATCTTCTGACAGAGGCAAGCGCCCTCTTCTTTGTCTCACCCTGATAGCAGCCCATATAGTCCAGGAGTTCCTCGATCGTGTTTGCACAGTAAACATTTCCCCCCATCATGCTGCCACCTCGCCCGCTCTCCTCCTGTTTTTCTTTGGAAGGCGGGCCTGGTTTCACGTTATCGAGCCGCGCGAGTGTCTGTGGCCAGTTGATTGTGTGGGCGGTATCCGGGGCCATGTGACGCGGAGGCATCATCTCAAGCACCTTCTTCCAGTTCGCATCATGCAGGGTGACGGTAAAGCCGTCGGCAGGCTGCGAAAGGGTTGTGCCGGCGGCCTCATCACAGAATCGCTCGCCGTTGCTGTCGAGTTCGAGATGCCATCCTCCCGTTCCCGGGTCTCCCTCGTTCATGCCTGCATGCGGTCCTACCTCCACGTGGCCGCCTGCCCAGATCCCCAGCTTTATGCTGGAGCCGTCTCGCGGAAGTGGTTTTGAGGAATTCGTCAGTATAAGGCTGAGATCCCCCTTTGCCTCGGCCTCGTGACGAAGTGTATCCAGTATGTCCGTGACCATCTCACGGTTTGCGGAAAAATCTCCGGCGCAGAGCGCAACAGCCTTCCTGGCCTTGAAGCGGGCGTATTTCCCGTCCGCCTTTTTGGCGACTATGCCTGTTACAGACCCTGAATCGTCAAGATCGCATATCTCGGCATGATGCTCAAAAAACCATTTAGCGCCGTCTGCCGCGGCCTTTTCATAATGGGTCCTCATGACATCCGGAAATCTGAAGGTGCCTCCGCCGTCGGTCATCTTTCGGAATATCGTGGACCCATGGTAGAATCTCCATCCTGACACCTCCGTTATCCTATCCTGCGTAGGCGGACAGCTCATAATATGTGTGTTTTCCGCAAGCCACTCCTTATCCATATCCTTGATGACCCAGTCAAGGATCTTCCCGCTGTTTTTCGCAAAATAGCCGGCCCGCTTGGGATTATGGCGTATTACATTGCGTCGCGCCCATTCCCTGATGAAATCGTCCTCATCTACCCTTGGCGCCCCATGGGCCATGGCATACTGTGAGTTAAGGGTCCCTACCTCTGTGCCGATCCAGGTGTAATCCTTCTCCGTCTGGGCCTCCACTACGGCCACGGATGCCCCCTTCATGACGGCAACGCGCGCGCAAAGCGTGCCTGCAATGCCTCCTCCTATAACAACAATGTCATAGGTCCCGCTATCCGATATAAGCCTCTCATCAATGGGATCCGGTCTGTCTCTCCAGGACTTCGCAGCGGCCTTGGCCGCAGTCTGCTCCTGGGCCGCTTTGGCCGGTCCAGCTGAGGATACGGCGGCCATTGCGCCTGTTGCCGCAATGCCCTTGAGAAATTTGCGCCTATCCATATTAACTTCAATCTTCTTCCCATTCTCAGACATAATTACCCTCCTTCTAAATCGTTATATTATCCTTTCTTTAATGGCAGCCTCGCGGATGCCGGACAGAGCTCTATGATCTTGCCCTTGTCCAGTGTCTCGCCCCAGCAGACAAGATCGATAATGCCCTCTCCCTTATCATTAATATACTTGTCGGTCACATAACCCTTTGCAACAACCGTGTCCCCTTCGCCGCCATGCTCTGTGCACCCCTTGCCCTTCATGTAGGGGACCTTGTCCAGGTACTCACCGCCGGGCCGTGCAAGCTGCATCTCTTCGGTGAGCTGCATAAACTCCCAGCCGATCCTGGTTACAAGGCCGGCGTCTCCAATGTAGTTGGTTACCATCCTGGTGATTATCTTGGCCGGGGTGTCGTTGTAAAAAAGCATGCGATAGTCGGGATTGTTCATGTTAAAGATGTGCCTGGCCTCGCCTACCATATATTGACCGAACCTGTCTCTGTACATGCTTTCTCCTCTTAGCAGCTTCTCGCGTACGGACCAGGGGGCGTACTGCTGGAATCCGCCGTACCACCCCACCATATCCATGGGGCTGATCGCACCGGAACAGACCCAGGTGGGCTCATCGCCAACATTTACATCCTCCCAGTATAGCTTTTGACTGCCGCGTATGTACTCCTTGTTCCACAGCTCCTTAATGTATTCCCATTCCTCGTCGGTAGTGTAATGGGCGGGCGTTGTCAGGGTATCATGTGTGACGGGCGGAGAACTTTTGTCAATGATCTTCCTGTAGGCGTTTCTAAAGACAGTGCTGCCCCAGACCGCCAGTTCCCCCTTCTGGTTGTACATCTTGCTGGACACGACTATCTTGAAATGGCGAAGATCGCTACCCGGAACGGTAATGTCCTCGAAAACAGGCTTTTCAGGCTCTATGGTGAATACATCGCCCTCGAACACAGGCGTGTAGAATCGTCTGTCGTCAGGCCCGTGGGACACATAAAAACAGTCTGCCTGCACCAGATTGGGCCATATCTTCAGGTCCGGCCCGGCCTGCATGAAAATATAGTCCGGCCAGCCGGGAACGTTAGGGTAACCTGCCTTTTGGGCATAGTCCTTGTCATTGAACAGGGGATTGAAGGGGTCCCATCTGCGGTTGAAGGCCAGGAGGTCATACTGCTTTACCGGCTCTGTGGTTTGAAGGACGCCTTCAGGCTCTTTGGCGGCCAGTTCAAACCGCTCTTCAATGGCCTCTTTCTCAAAATCCAGGTATTCGCCTGGATAGAATATCTGGTATTTGCCCTCCGTGCTTTCACTCACGGATTCCTGCTTTGCACAGGCAGTCAATGAATTTAGTGAAAATCCCATGCCCAGAGCTGCCGTGCCCTGGCCCATTAATTTAAGGAATGCCCTCCTGTCAAAATTAAACATTTTATTCCTCCTTTCTATAGGTTTCCTTTAAGCTTTCCATGGATGGCTAGGCCAGCAGGAGCGTTGCCTCCCTCATGACCTTGCCTATTTGTATCCTGTGGGGGCAGGCAGACTCGGCAGGGGAGTAGTCCCTTGCCGCAAGGTTATCCCTCAAATCTGCCGGCAATTCCCTGAAAAGACTTCTGGCCCGGTCTCTCTCGCCGTAGCCGTGATAATACATCATATAGCGCATTACGTCCGGTATCCTGCTCTCGGCGCCCATTACGGCGACGCACCTGCCGCAACCGGGGCAATAGGAACTGCGCGTGGCATCGGCAAGCATTTTCAGCATCCTCAAGTCGCCGGAGGAAAGTCCCACATTATCGGTCGCAGCAGCGACATTGTCTTTCAATATCGCCATGCTGGTAATATTGGAACAGGCCGTTGCGACCCTTTCATCGTTCCAGACAGCCTTAAGCTTGGCCTGTTCCAGCGTATAGCCCTTCGCCATAAAGTGCTCAAGGGCCTTAAGATGCTCCGCGGTTTCCACCGTGTTAACGTTCTTAACCTGTGTCTTCATGGCAATAATGCCCACACCGGCCCCGGTCAGATCATCAAGCCCTCTTCTGATCTCATCTTTCTGCAACTGCAGGTAATTAACTACAACCATGACTGCGTCAAACCAGCCTGCCTCCGCCACCTGGCTCAGGAATTGATCGCCGTTAAAGAGATGTGAGGAGAGACCGAATAATCTGATTTTCCCTTCCTTCTTTTTCTGCTCGGCCAGCTTCCTGATCTCGGGGGTAAACATGTCGGGTGTGTTGATATTGAAATAATGAAACAGGTCGATGTAATCGGTGTTCATGTTTTTGAGAGAAGAGTCAATAGAATCGCTGATTTCCTTCGGATCATACTTATTCATCGCCTTGGTTGCGATGAAGACCTTTTTTCGGTCTTCGGGATATTTGCTGAAATACTGCCCGATGCCTATCTCGCTGTTTCCGTTTGCGTAGCCGTCGGCAGTATCCAGGTAGGTTACTCCCATGTTAAAGCACATCCTTAAAAGGGTCTGATTGGTAGTCAAGTCCAGCGCTCCGCCCAGGCCCAGGATGGGGACCTGTATCCCGGACCGTCCCAAAGGGCGTGTGGGCATTTTATTATTACTGTTGTTATTTGCCGTGTCCGAGGCCAGGACCTCTCCTGCTATTGCCGGAGAAATCGCAAGTGATGCTCCGCCTGCCCCGGCAGTTTTTAAAAAGCTTCTCCTGTTCATGCATTTATTTTCAGTGTCCATGTCATCTCCTGTTTATGCCGGTTGATAATGAACGTTCAGTATTCAAAAAATTTATCCCCCGATTCCTTATAAACCAGTCCAGTTCATTACTATCTGGAAAAGATTACTGTAGTTGTCCGTCCAGAGGATGGACTGTGCGCGCTCAAACGGACGCAATGCAAATCTCTCCCATTGAGGGAGGCTCAAGGCCTCCGTATCCCTCGAAAGAAACACCCACCGCGACTCCAAGCTTATATTGCCTTTGCTGTTATCAACAATGAGTATATCCATCCCGAATTCGCGACTTAAGCCTAATAATACGGGCGACGGATCAAGCAGACGGTTGGTTATATGAAAGGCAATCACTGAATCGGTGCCCCTGAGATGGCTGAGGTACACCTCCATCGCTTCGCGTGTAAGCAGATGGGTCGGAATGGAATCGCTGCTGAAGGCATCCAGAACAAGGATGTCAAACCTGCCGAAATCACCTCGCTTAGCTTCACGTTCCAGTAATAATCTGCCGTCGCCCAATACCACTTCTGTCTTTGCCGCTGAGAGCTGTAAAAAGGTGAACATCGCGTGAGGTCCTTGTGAGATAGAGGCGATCTTGTGATCAATTTCATAGAAACGGTAATAGTCCTGTGAACGGCCGTAGGCCGCAAGGGTTCCTGTGCCCGGGCCTACTATGCCGACTCGCAGATCGGATTCCGGACCGCTCATCTTTTGCTTATAATGATTCCTGAGAAAGATTCCAATGCCGGTATTGGTCGCGTAATAACACGTGGGGGTCGGATCATATATGCCGTCCTGGATCTGCCATCCATGAATTGTTTTACCGTGTTTCAGTATAAGGTTATATCCCTCCTTATAAACACTGACTACACCGAAAAAGCTGCGAAAGCGGGCAACGGAGCCGGCGACCTGTGGCTGCGCATGTAAGATACAGGCGCCTCCTATTATGATCGTGGCGGCAAGAAGAAAGAAAGGCATACCAACGCTTATGACCAGAAGGCGAATGATTTGATAGACAGGTTCGGCATCGCCTTCCGGTTTCCAGGCCGCCCCCGGGGTCAACGGGGAAGACCAGAAAAAGGCAAGTCCGGCTATTAAGACGCAGGATATGCCGAGCAGAAAGATATGCACCCTCTCCTGTGACTGAACCTGCAGATGTGTTGACAGCAGATGGGCGTATAGATACCCTGCCAGGAGAAACACCTGGAAGAAAAGCATGCAGGTCGTCCATACGGAAGGGGTTCCGCCAAACCATGGCAGGATATACTTTGCAATTATCAGTTCTACCTGAAACAGGAGGAATGCTGCAAGGAAAATGGCAATCCCGCAAATAAAGTTAAATCGAATCCCAACTTTGTTTGAAAGTGAAGGCATATTGAAAGGAAACCCCTCCCGTTAATGCATATTTTTACTCGCGCGATCTTTTCCTTCAGTTCAATGCCCTGCAGATCAATCACTGCCTTGCCTAACATGGCATTATACTCATTTGAATTGCCCTTAAGTCCTTGATATGTCTTGTTACTTAAAGCACTTATTCCATTATACGACTTTCAGGACCTTGGCAGCCTTTTTTATATCCCTGGGTTTAACCCATAATATT
>JAFGIC010000138.1 GCA_016929815.1 Deltaproteobacteria bacterium | reverse complement strand
GATTATTTCTCCTAAGACAATTGAGATCCCTAAGTCTCCTGATATTTGATAAGATTTGTTTCATGATGAGAAGCAGGTGCCTGCCTTTTCACATTTTATATCCCAATAGGGGATTTATTTTGTTAAATATTCTATAATTTATATCACTAAATTAGTGGGTGGCGTACTTTGATACTCCGTATTCAAATTACATTTTACATTCTGCAAAATGCGTGCCTCTGTTTTGTATAAAGAAAATATTAGTTATATCAATTGATTAATCTGGTTTGGCCCTGGGTGAAGTCAATATTTTGACGGAAAATAAAAGGGATCAGGTTTTTAATTTGGGGTTTTATTGACAGATGAAAAATTGTATATTCATACTGATGGCTGAGATGTCCGACAGGCTTGTCGTGGGGAATAACATCCTTGAGAATAATAACAAGGGGCCAATTAGATGACGCAATCACGATAGCCGTTTAGATAAATAGCATGAGACTTGGTCATCAAACTTCTTAACTCATTGGAAATACGATAAAAACTGAAAGGCGGAGTAAGGGCATGTTTTTTGCTGAATATAAGTAAGCATATCTTATCGGGACAGGAGTCTATAGATGAAATCAGAAAAATATTTCTCAAGATCCGTCATGAAATCCATGATTTTATTCATGGGCATTTCGTTTATAGTAGTGTCGATAGGTGTTTATTTCTATCGCAGCTACTGCCTGAAAAAAGATTACTATGACATTCTTGACACCAGCCAGAAGGGATTCAGCGATACACTCACTGAACAACTAAGTTATATAGGTGAGGGTCTGAATCATATCCTTGCCGATAATATCATTAAAGGATACCTCATCAATAATGAGACAAACCTGCTGCATGAAATGCTGAAGGATAAGTACGCCATTGAGGCCCAAAGGATTATTGTTATCTATGATAACCGTAATAGACAATTTTTCCCGGAGTTGCCCAGGGGCCTGACGGCATTTAGGCCTCTGCTGGAGAAATTGAGCCTTGAAGAAAAACAGGTCTCCGCGTTTCAGAAGGCCAATGACAATTTATTCGTGACAGTATTCAGTATGCCCATCATGGATGAGGACGCCAGATTAGGAACGGGATATCTCCTTTATGATATGTCCAAGGATCGGCATTTCACCTGATGACCAGGAGAGGATATTTGAGCCCTTTTATACATAAATGAAGGCGCAGGGCACAGGGCGCATCCTCCTTCGTCCCTATGGGACTTCGGAGGACAGGAGGCGCAAGGGAAAGGCATTAAAATAAGGATTGTTTGAATTATTCTGATGTTTTGAAAGGGCAGGGGATGAATTTCCCCTGCCCTTTTTTTGTCGACTTGACTTACAGTAAAATATACAGTAATATAAAGTTGAGGCGTAAGGCTCAAGGCGCATGGCACAAGGAAGGAATACCATAGCCTGAAAAATCATGTCAGCCGAAGAGCTGTTCGATTCTGATGTATGCTAAATCATGATTCATTGGAGGATGCCATATGAAATTGACCGAAAAACAGAAGGAATTCTTAAGTTTTATAACGCGTTACAGGGACGAGTGGGGGCAGATGCCCAGTTTCGGGGAGATATGCAAACATTTCGGATTCAATTCCAATAACACTGTTACCACCTACCTGAAGATACTGGAGAGGAAGGGGTATATCAGGCTCCCGGACATGAAGAACCGGAAACGGGCCGTTGAGGTGGTCAGCCCCGTGGAGGCAAGGAGTTTTGAGCTCCCCCTCCTTGGGAAGGTGGCGGCAGGCAAGCCCATAGAGGCTGTAGAGAACTTTGATGTAATACAGGTGCCTCCATCCATGCTGGGCAGGGGCGACCACTTTGTCCTGGAGGTGAAGGGGTTCTCCATGGAGGAGGAGGGGATAATGGACGGCGATTTTGTTGTGGTCAGGAAGCAGGCAAGGGCGGAGCAGGGGGAGACGGTCGTGGCAGTCATTAACAATGAGGCTACCGTTAAGAAGTACTACAGGAATAAGGACCACGTGGAATTGAGGCCCGCCCATGAAGGTATGGAACCGATACGGGTAATGGAAGGGGACATGAGGATAGAGGGGAAGGTGGTGGGGGTGATAAGATACTACAGATAAAGAGCGGTCAGCTATCAGCGATCAGCAGTCAGCTTTTATTCTTGAAGGACTTAACATTATCCTAAATTTTTAAAAAGGAGGTTTTGTTATGAAGGATTTTAAAAAAATCAAGGTGTGGCAGAAAGCTCATTATTTGACTCTAGACGTTTATAAAGCGACTCGAAATTTTCTAAGAGAAGAAGTGTATGGATTATCGAGCCAGATTAGACGGGCATCTTCTTCTATTCCCGCTAATATTGCGGAAGGGTGCGGTCGAAGTGGGGATGCAGAATTAGCCCGTTTTCTCAAGATTGCCATGGGTTCTGCAAGTGAGCTTGAATATCATTTTTTGCTGGCGCACGACCTGGAACTACTTGATACACCATCTTTCCAGGACCTTTCTGATAATGTCACGGAAGTAAAGCGCATGTTGGCCTCATTCCTTAAAAAGCTGAAAGCTGAAAGCTGAGGGCTGAAAGCTGATCGCTATAGAATTTTGAATCATGTATCAAAACATCATCCACATCCACATCCCTTCCTTCCCCATCACATTGGAACGGACAAACCGTCCCGAGCTGCGGGACCGGCCTGTTGTCATTGCGCCTCCCAGGGCAGACCGCGCTATTATCCTGTCCGTGTCGCCTGAGGCCGGGAGGGAAGGGATATTCAAGGGCATGACGCTGGGGAATGCCCTGAAATTCTGCCCCGATCTGACGGTGCTGCCGCCGAATCCCGCGCTTGTAGAAAAGGGGTGCGGGGTACTGTCTGCGGCTGTTGCCCGTTACACGCCCCTGTGGGAGCCGTCCCGTCCCGGACATGTTTATCTGGACGTCACGGGCACTGAGCGGCTGTGGGGCAGGGCAAAGGACGCGGCATGGCGGATAGGCAGGGATATCGGAGAAGATATGTCATTGCCCGTGGCAGCCGGGGTGGCGGGCAATAAGATGGTCTCAAGCATCGCGTCCAGGTTGATACCGTCAAGGGGGGTCCTAGATGTGGATCACGGCAGGGAGTCGTCATTCATGGCACCCTTAAGCGTGGATTTCCTGCCCGGCATAGGTCATATCCGGAAGAGGATGCTCCTGGAGGAGCTTAATATATCCCTGGTGAGGCAGGTGGCTGCGCTTACGGTCCATGACCTGAGGCTGATATTCGGGGGAGATGCCTTGCTTATCCATGAGAGGGCCATGGGTATAGATCCGACCCCTGTAAGCCCGCCGTCTTCAGATCCCTCGGTGAGCGAGTCGATTACAATACAGGGGGATGAGAACGATGACGTTAGACTCCTGGGGATGCTCTATGGCCTTGTGGAAAGATGTTCCAGAAGGCTGAGGACAAGGGGAATGGTCCCCAGAAGGGCGGGACTTACAATCAGGCACTCGGACCAGAGTGAGGCCGCGAGACAGACGAGGGTGAGCAGTCCGTGTCCTTCAGACCTTGATCTCTATGCCGATCTGGAGAGGCTCTTTTTTAAGGCATGCGCGAGAAGGACCGGCGTGAGGTTCATGAGGGTGTGGTTCAGGGAGCTGTCTCCACCCTTGCCGCAGCTTTCGCTGTTTTCACATGTTAATCATGAGGGGAAAAAGAGGGAGAAGATAACCGGGGCCATGGACCGGATAAGGGAGAGGTATGGGGACGGGGCGATTAGATTGGGGAGGACGGTGTGACGAGGGACGAAAGGACGAGAGGACGAAAGGATGAGAGACGAAAGGACGAGAAGACGAGAGGACGAGAGGGTGAGAGGTAATGGATGAGAGAAGAAATTTGAAACGGATAAATAGTGTAAGAGATTTAGAAGTGTATAAGATTGCCTTTGATGTTGCTATGCAAATTTTCGAGATTTCAAAGACATTTCCTTCTGAGGAAAAATATTCCTTAACAGATCAAATCCGCAGGTCATCGAGGTCAGTTTGTAGCAATATTTCTGAAGGATGGCGCAAAAGACGATATAAAGCCGTTTTTCTGAACAAAATATCCGATGCAGCACAAGAGGCTGCAGAGACACAAACTTGGCTGGAGGTTGCTTTAAGGTGCACTTATATAGATCAAAAAATTTTTGAGAATATGGATGAAAGGTATGAACATATTTTCGCAATGATAAGCACGATGGAACGTAAGGCGGATTCGTTCTGTAAAAGTCAAATAAAGTACAGACGCTAGGGCGAGGGAGGAGGGACGAAAGGACGAGAGACGAGAGACGAGGGACGAGAGACGAAAGGACGAGAGACGAAAGGACAAGAGACGATTGCGTCCAAGCGCGTCGGTCGTCCATCGTCCTAGCGCAGCGGTCGTCAATCATCCAAGCACAGTGGTCGTCCATCGTCTACGCACATCGGTCGTCTATCGTCCAAGTGCATCGGTCGTCCGTCGTCCAAGCGTAGCGATCGTCCATCGTTCTAGCGCCATCGGTCATCCGTCGTTTCATGCCCAATACAACAAGGTGTTTCTAATGGAGTTTGTACATCTCAACGTCCACTCACACTACTCCAGGGGCTGGGGCATCGGCTCCATTGAGGAACTCTGCCTGTCCGCGAAGGGGCTGGGCATGGACACCCTTGCGTTGACCGACACCAACGGCATATACGGCATGATGTTCTTTCTGGAGGCGGCCCGGGATGCCGGCATAAAGCCTTTAGGGGGCAGCGAGATTGTTTCGGAGGGCGGCCACAGGGCAGTTCTCCTCGTCCGCAACCGCACTGGGTATGCCAACCTTTGCAGGATCATCTCGGACAGGAATTGCCATAACGGTTTTGACCTTGTAAAGGGCCTCGCGGAAAAGAGGGAAGGGCTTATTGTGATATCAGACGACTTCAGCCTCCTGAAGCGTCTTAAAAGGGACTCAGTGGAAGACCTCTTTGTTGAGATGTCTCCGGGATACAATATGCACAGGTGTCTTGCCTTTTCCCGGTCAAGCGGAATCCCGCCCATTGCCACCAACAGGATCTACATGACAGCTAAAGAGCAGTTTCGTCTCCACAAAATACTCAGGGCAGTGGACCTTAACACCAAGCTATCACGCCTGGGTCCGGAGGATATATGCAGGGAGCACTGTTTTATGAACTCCCCCGGCGCCATGATCGATCAGTTTCCCCATGTCCCTGATGCCGTTGAAAACACCCTCAAGGCCGCGGACAGGTGCCTGAAGGACTGGGACATCTTCACCCTCACATTCCCTGATTTTGAGGGCATGACCGACAAGGAGGCCTTTGAGCGCCTGTACATAAGGACAATGGATGGCTGCAGGAGACGATATGGGGAGGTTACAAGGCCTGTAAGGGACCGCGTTGAATACGAGATGAGTATAATAAGGCGCAAGAATTTCAGCCGGTATTTCCTGGTGGTGGCGGATATCGCGGAAAAGGCATCTCGTTCGTGTGGAAGGGGGAGTGCCGCGGCATCCATAGTGTCATATGCCCTCGGTATAACGGATGTGGACCCCATCAGGCACAACCTCTTTTTTGAGCGTTTCCTGAACCCGGGCCGCATGGACCCCCCTGATATCGACATAGATTTTGCCTGGGATGAGAGGGAGCGGATCCTTGATTATATCTTCGCGAGGCACGGAAACCTGCGGACGGCCATGGTGGCCAATCACAATACATACGGGGCAAGGTCGGCCATAAGAGAGGTTGCAAAGGTCTATGGGCTGCCGGAACAGGAGATATCCCGCGTGACGGACAGGATAGGGTTTAATTGGCGTCTGAAGGATATCAGTGATGACCTGAAAAATCACCCGAAGATGAGGGGGATAGGGTTTGAAAAACCTTGGGACGAGATCCTTAAGGCCGCTGCAGGCCTTGAGTCTCATTTCAACCATCTTTCTGTTCACTGCGGGGGAGTAGTGATCGTCCCTGACGAGATCCGGCGGCACTGCCCGGTTGAGGTCTCCGCGAACGGGGCGCAGGTCCTTCAGTGGGAAAAGGATTCGGTGGAGGAGTCCGGCCTTGTCAAGATAGACATCCTCGGCAACAGGGGCCTGGCTGTCATAAGGGATGCCCTTGAACTGGTTAAGGAAAATAATGGTCTGACAGTTGAACACCCCGGATGGCGCCCTATAAATGACCAAAAGACCGTGGAGATCTTTTACCTGGGCGATACATTCGGTGTGTTTTATTTTGAGAGCCCTGCCACAAGGCAGGTCCTTAAAAAGGTAGCGAGCGGATTTACCTTTGAGGAGTACCTCATGCTGGACCATTTCCTCCTTAACGTAGTGGTCACATCCATAATAAGACCGGCTTCCAATAAGAGTATAAAGACATGGGTCTCCAGGCTCCATGGGGGACACTGGAGCCATATCCACCCCCTGCTTGAGCCCGTGCTGGAAGAGACACTGGGTGTGATGGTATTCCAGGAGCAGCTGAGCCAGGCAGCCATATACATGGCAGGGTTTGACGCGGCAGAGGCGGACGCACTGAGAAAGGTGGTAACCAAGAAGAACAGGGAAAAGAGGCTCAGGGACTTTTATGAGAGGTTTCTCAGGGGCGCTGCGGAGAGGGGGGTAGCCCCGGATGTGATTGAGGACGTATGGCAGATGATGATGGGCTTCGACGGTTATAGCTTCTGCAAGCCCCATTCCGCAAGCTATACGATGGTCGCATACAAGTCTGCTTACCTCAGGGCCCATTATCCTGCCGAGTTTATGTCCTCGGTTATATCCAACGGCGGAGGGTATTACTCCACCCTGGGCTACATATCAGAGGCAAGGCGTATGGGCATCAGGGTTCTTCCTCCGGATATAAACCTAAGCGGGATCAAATATACGGGCAGGGACAGGGATGTCAGGGGGGGTCTGATGCAGATAAAAGAGGTTTCCCGTGACTCCCTTGACGCGGTGATCCATGAGCGTAAAAGGAACGGCCCCTTCGGTTCAATTGATGAATTTCTCAAACGGACGGGCAGGGATATGCGTCTTCAGGATGCAAAACAGCTTATAAAGGCGGGCTGTTTTGACAATATAGCTATGGGCCTTAAGAGGCCGGGCCTTGTCTGGAAGGCCATGCAGTTCTTCGATAAAAAAGAGAAGGCCGCGGAACCGACCCTTTTTGATTTTACGGAGAAATATGAATCGGCATCCGGATATCTCCCCGGCCGTGATAATTATCCTCCACAGGTTATGCTTAAGAATGAGACCGAGACCCTTGGTCTCCTGCTTTCGGTGCATCCGCTGGAGCTGTATCGCGATATCTTGAGCAGGATGCACCATGTCCTGGCAAAGGACCTGCCGGGGCATGTGGGCAGAAGGGTCGCCATCGCAGGATGGCTTGTGACGGGAAAGACGATGCTTACAAAGGAAGGCGATCCAATGAAGTTCATCTCCTTTGAGGATACAACCGGTATCTATGAGACGGTATTTTTCCCGAGGATCTATAACCGGTACTGCCACATGCTCAATGCCTCACGGCCCTATATCATAAAGGGGAAGGTGGAGGAGGATTCAGGGACAATAAATATTGCTGTAGAATGGATCGGGTTTCTGGACATACATAAGGGGCAAAATCGCTGCCTCCCATGGGGTGAGGACTAAAATGTTCTTTTATCCTGCCCTAAATGTCTGATGTATCCCCTGAAACATATATTGTCCATTTCACTTTTATATGTAACCTTTGTGGCCCGAACCCGTTCTTTTTTGGGTTTATATGAAATCGATAAATGCCATTGTAAGACGGTTAATAAGTTAACGGCTTTTATTATATTACTAATGCTGTCATCATCAGGCCTGTTTGTAACTATTTTCAGCCCTTACCTGCCTCTTAAAATATCCCCGGAAATTGAAAGGCAGACCAAACGCGTTCTGATACTTGATGGCAGAGCTGTCATGGGATGGCCGATAGCCGCGCCGACAGTCTTTGAAGCTTTTGATGATGCGCGCGAAAAGGATGAGGAATTCTGTGACCGGTTTGAGGCACATATGATGATCTATACGCAGAATATAGAAATGACTCATGTTTAAATTGGCATTGACGCGAAGGCCGGATTACCTTATATATTTTAATCACATCAGGCTTCCAATTTAAAATAAAATGGCGCGATCTGCGGAGAATTAAACCGGAGGTCAATGTTTTCAATCATTTTTTTAAGTACATCTGGTTTGTCTTCTGCCTGGAGGCAGATTATCATGTTTGTATTTTTCAAAATGTTATTTATTAAATGGTCGGATTATTTGGAGACTTAGAGGATAAAATGCTGAAAGATCATAT
>JAFGIC010000014.1 GCA_016929815.1 Deltaproteobacteria bacterium | reverse complement strand
CATTCCACCCTCCAGGGAAAAACCTGGCCAAAATAGTATTTAAACAATATTCTGAGGTTCTCAGGGTTAATATCCATGTCCATGACAGGCTCTATCTCTGCAATCACCTTAATTCTTCCGTATCTCTCTATCGCCTGTCTGTTTCCTTCATTCCTTGGTCCGTTCATTACAATGCCTATCACATCAATCCCTTCTCTCCTCAGTTGTTCCAATGAAAGGAGAGTGTGGTTGATCGTGCCCAGAGAACTCCTTGCGACAAGAAGAACCGGAGAATTCAATCTCTTTATCAGGTCCGTCATAAGATGCTTATCATTTAAGGGGACCATGACGCCTCCTGCACCTTCTATTATAAGTTGTTCTGATTTGGGCGCTTCCGGCACATGAAAGGCCTCCAGGTCAATCTTGACACCGTCATGGACAGCCGCTTCGTGGGGTGAAAGCGGCATATTGAACCTGTACGTCTCCCTGAAAAAATGATCATCCTCAAGCCCTGTCTTTTGCCGGACCCATTCGGTATCGGTCCCCCCTTCAAGGCCGCTCTGTATGGGCTTCCAGTAGAAACCCATAAAACCGGCCGTCAGAATGGCCGAAACAAACGTTTTTCCTACACCCGTATCGGTGCCTGTGATAAAGATATGGTTCGGGAAATTCATGTAATTCATTCCTTATCTTCATTCCACCTCCTCAGGAGGTCAATAAGCAGATCAATGTGTTCCCATTTATGGGAGGCCGAAACTATCAGCCTTATCCGCGAGTCCCCCACGGCCACGGAGGGATAACGGAATGTCACCGCCAGGACCCCGTTTTTTTCAAGCCACCTTGAAAGCGACATGGTCTTTTCCTCGTCGCCGATCACGATAGGGATTATATGGGTTGTTGATGTGGAGGTGTTGAATCCCAGGGCATGAAGCGCCTTTCTTAAATGGTCGGCCTTCCTGAACATCTCCTCCCGCTCCTTGTCCATGGAGGGTATCAGTTCCATGGCCGCATCTATTGCGCCAAGCACCGCAGGCGGCAGTGCGGTTGTGTATATAAGGCCGTAGCAGAAATTTACCAGATAATCCCTTATCTCCCTGTCGCATGTGATATATGCCCCGAAGGAGCCCGCTGCCTTTCCCAGCGTCCCCATGGTTATATCCACATCCCTCCAGGATGTAAGACCCATGCCGTTTCTGCCGAAAAGCCCCGTTGCGTGAGCCTCGTCAATAAAAAGGAACGCATCGTACTCCTCGGACAGCCTTACAAGGGCGTCAATGTCGCTCTGATCGCCGTCCATGCTGAAGACCGACTCGGTGACGATCATGATACGCTTCTTCCTGTCCTTTTCCCTGTTTTTCCTGAGCAGTTCCTCAAGGTGCCCGATGTCATTGTGACGGATAAGTTCAACAGGAGACCTGGAAAGCATGCATCCCTGAATAAGGCTGTTATGGTTCAGCCGGTCCGAGAGGATCAGCGTTTCACGCCCGGCAAGGGCAGGCAGGAGGGAGGCATTGGCCTGGAAACCCGAGTTGAATATCAGCGCCGACTGGCGTCCTGACAGCTCGGCTATCTTTTTCTCCACATGGTCGAAGCATTCGTAGTTTCCGCACACAAGCCTGGACGCAGTGGAGCCGGAGCCGTATCGTCCGATATATTCCCTGGCCCTCTCCCTGAGCAGGGGATGGTTTGAAAGGCCCAGGTAATCGTTCGAAGAAAAATTGATCATATTCTTCCCGTCAACTTCAACCTCCATCCCCGTAAGCGGTTTGATATTCTTCATGCTCCGCAGGAGGCTTCCGGCCTTTCTTTCTTCCAGTCCCTTCCTGATAAAGGCCCTTTTTATCCGGTCATACATGATCTGTCTCCTTTAAAACTTCGGAAATAGCCCCTGTTATCTTTGAGAGGTCTTCTTTTTTTATAACATATGGGGGCATGGTATAGACAAGCCTTCCGAAGGGTCTGAGCCATACCCCTCTATCGACAAATCTCTCCTGTATATCCGCCATATCCACAGGCTGCTTTAATTCGACCACTCCGATTGCCCCCAGCGCCCTTACGTCACGGACACCCTGGAGATTTAAGCAGGGCGCCAGTTCATCCTTCAACTGTGCCTCGATGGCCCTCACCCTGTCTTTCCACGGATAGGACATCAAAAGTCTGATGCTGGCGAGAGCCACGGAACAGGCAAGCGGATTTGCCATGAATGTCGGACCGTGCATGAAGGCCCCTGACCCGCAGAGGGAAATACCTTCACTGACATTCTCCGTGGCAAGCGTCGCTGCAAGGGTCATGTATCCCCCGGTAAGGGCCTTGCCGATGCACATGATGTCCGGTGATATCCCGGCCTTTTCACAGGCGAACATGCTCCCTGTCCTGCCGAAACCCGTTGCTATCTCATCCAGTATCAGGAGGACATTAAAATCATCGCACAATTCTCTCACCCTTTCCAGGTACCGCGGGGAATAAAACCTCATGCCTCCCGCGCCCTGGACTATGGGCTCCATGATTATCGCCGCGATGGAGTCGTGATTGGCGTTTAATATGTCCTTTATTTCATTTAAATATTTTTCATCCCATTTATCATGATAACCGCACATGGGCATCTCTGCAAAATAGTGCTTTACAAGTATGTCCTTAAACAGGCTGTGCATGCCTGTTACAGGGTCGCATACCGCCATGGCCCCGAGGGTGTCTCCATGATAACCGGACCTTACCGTAAGGAGCTTCTGCTTGTTCCCGCGGCCCAGGCCTGCCCAGTACTGTATCGCCATCTTGATGGCCACCTCCACGGCGACCGATCCGGAGTCGCAGAAAAATATCTTCTGCAGGGGTCCTGGCGTGATATCTACCAAGATCTCTGCAAGCTCAACAGCAGGTCTGTGTGTAAGCCCCCCGAACATTACATGGGACATGTCGTTGATCTGTTCATTGACAGCCCTGTTAAGCTCAGGGACATTATAGCCGTGGATGGCCGCCCACCATGAAGACATCCCGTCTATGAGTTCCCGCCCGTCATCCAGCATTATCCTCACACCGCTTGCGGATTTGACCGGATACACGGCCAACGGGTCCTTCATGGACGTATAGGGGTGCCAAATATGTCCCCTGTCAAAACCGAAGAGATTGTCGTTAAATGACTTTTTCATAACCTTTAAATATCATTTCCAATATAATCGATGATCAGGTTTTGAGGGTTTCGGGGATCAAGGATCCAAGTGAAATACTTTAAACAATGTCTTTAAAATCAGTCACTTGAACCCTTGATCCCTAGAACCATTGAACCCTTTCTTCAATTGTTTTCAGCCTTACGCCGGACATTTATTTTGCACCATATATAATTAATCCCATAATATCCAGTCAATAAGTATATGCCCCATCTTTTTACTTGCAAATAAT
>JAFGIC010000137.1 GCA_016929815.1 Deltaproteobacteria bacterium | reverse complement strand
GCGCCCTGCACCATGTTATGGGGCGAGGCATTGATGGAATAAATCTTTTTGACGATATAAAAGATCGATAAGATTTTATTTTCCGGATAGGCTGTCTTTGTGCCAAGAAAGCCTTCAGCGTTTACGCCTGGGCTCTTATGGACAATCACTTTCATCTTCTTCTGAGAACAGGAACGCTTACACTCTCCGACAGCATGAGGAAGCTCCTGACCGGTTATGTAGTAAATTACAACCGTAGGCATAAAAGATACGGGCATCTCTTCCAGAATCGGTATAAATCCATCCTGTGTGAGGATGATCCATATCTTCTTGAGTTGATACGCTACATACATCTCAATCCGTTAAGGGCGGGGGTAGTGAAAACCATGAGCGAATTAAGGAAATATCAATGGTGTGGCCATTCCTCAATCATGGGCCATGTAAAGCGTGAATGGCAGGATGTGGACGCTATTCTGACATATTTCGGCAAGCGCCGGAAAACAGCGATAGAAAAATATGAGGCTTTTGTAGAAGGAGGGATAAAAGCAGGAAAGCGTCCGGCACTGGTTGGAGGAGGGTTGATTAGAAGTCTTGGCGGCTGGTCCCAGGTGGTGTCATTAAAGAGGGCCGGCAGCAAGGTGTTTTCTGATGAACGGATATTAGGAAGCAGTGACTTTGTGAAAAATGTTATTGAAGAGGCAGAAGAAAAGGCTAAACAAACACTGAGATTGAACTCAAAGATAACGAACTTGCAGGCATTGGCAAAGATCGTAGGTAGTGAAGAGGGGATAGAGGAAGACGATCTGAGGTCGGGTTTGAAAAGCAGGGCGGTGACAAAAGCGCGCAGGATATTCTGTCGGATCGCGGTGGGGGAGATGGGTTATTCCGGAGCGAATATAGTGCGATTCCTGGGGGTTACTACATCGGCGGTCAATCGACTCGCTGTTTCCACTAGATCAGGAGACACTAATAAATATTCATAAGTTGCTTTAGAACCAACGTCCTCTTCTTTAAATTCCCTGGAACGCAGGTAATAGTTACAAGAAGAACCTGAATTATTATAATAGGGAGTCAAATGTTTAAACCTGTACAAGGACATCTGGAAATATTGGATCGTAAATTCGGTTTTTTGAGATCAATTGAAAATAATTTTCAGCCGACGCCGGATGATGTGTTCGTTTCCCCTAAAGTGATACAGAATTTCAGATTACGGGAAGGCGTCTTTATCGAAGGCACCGGGTCAAGGGGTGACGGTAAAAATAAGAATTTGACGCTGGCTGAAATAGAAAGAATAAACCAGAGATCCCCGGAAGATTTTTCAAAAATAAAGTCCTTGAAAAGTGTAGTAAGTATAAGCCCGTCTGAAAGGCTTAAAATCGCCCAGGGGCCGGATGACATCATGGGAAAGGCCCTGGATATGATCGTGCCCATCGGAAAGGGGCAGCGAGGTTTGATCATAGCGCCTCCCAAATCCGGTAAAACAACCATTTTAAAACACATGGCCAATTCCCTCGCAATCAATCATCCGGAGGTTGTGGTCTTTGTCCTTCTGGTCGATGAAAGGCCGGAAGAAGTAACGGACTTCAGGAGGGGGCTTAAACATGCGTATGTACTCTCCTCATCTGCAGACCAGAGCATTTCACAACATTTGCGAATGACCAGAATGACCATGAATGCGGCAGTCCGTTTAGCCGAGACCGGTATTGATGCAGTTGTTTTTATCGATTCGCTTACGCGGCTGTCGCGCGCATTTAATGCGGAAACACAAAGTCACGGCAGGACTATGACCGGCGGCCTCGGCGCAAAGGCCATGGAGATGCCCAGAAGGATCTTCGGCGCAGCACGCAACATAGATAATGGAGGATCTTTAACAATTATTGCCTCAATCCTGATAGATACAGGCAGCAGAATGGATGATATAATCTATCAGGAATTCAAAGGCACCGGCAATATGGACCTGGTGCTCAGCCAAAAGTGCGCGGAACAGAGATTATGGCCGGCCATTGATATCACCCAATCCGGCACCCGGAAAGAGCATCTCCTGCTGGACGCGCTGGAATATGAGGAGATGGTGAAGCTCCGAAGAGAATTATCTGATAAAAACGAGACAACCGCACTCTCAGCACTCATAGAATACCTGAGGAAATAGGGGAACAAGCCTATTTCCCCGCTATACCTTTTCAATCTCGCACATGAAAACCCTGTTGGATGGCGTTCCTGTAACCGGATCGCGCCGGTAATCATCGGTAAGATTATTAATGCTGAGTTCGGGATCAACCTCCCCCCAGCCCCAGGCGATCTGTATTGAACCGGGATGGACAACATCCGAGAGCCTTGCCTGCATCCTGATGCATCCTCTGGGGGTCTTGATCCTCAGCATGTCGCCGCTTATAATTCCCCTCTGCTGGCCGTCTTCCGGGTGAATGTCCACATATGCCTCGGGTTCCGCCTTAAGCAGAACAGGGATATTATGGAACTGGGTATGTGTAAACAGGTTTGTCTTTTCTCCACTTATCCCGATAATATTGTCTTCCTTGACCTGGCCTGAAAAACTGATCGGATCTGTGTTGCGTCCATCCATAAAGGGGACAGGCATGTGTCCGGCGGTGCGCAGCCTCTCTGAAAAAAACTCAACCTTTCCGGAAGGTGTATCAAACCCCTTTTTTTGGAATTTTTCATACTCCGTTTCCACGGCGCAAAGGCCTTCCGGATTTTTTCGCAGCATCTCCGTTGTAATGCCCGAAGGCGCCAGTTGATAGTTTATGGCCTCCTCAGCCGTCCGCCATGGAAATTCCTTTTCCATCCCGAGCCTTTTGGCCAGTTCAAAGATGATCTTCCAGTTCGGCCGGCTTTCCCCCTGCCAGTCAATTACCTGGTTTTGAAGGACAACCAGGTTATTACGCGTATAGGCCCTGTTGAGCTGTGTCTCTTCAAAACATCCGGCAGCAGGGAGTATGACATCCGCCAACTCCGCTGTCCGCGTCATGAACAGGTCTATTACCACCAGGAATTCAAGACTTTCCAGGGCCTTCTTTACCCTGTTGGAATCGGTCATTGTAACTGCCGGGTTCCCCGATTGAACAATCAGCATCCTTATGGGGTAAGGTCTGCGATCAAGTATGCTGTCAATGAGACATGACTGGACCTGCAGACCCCAATGTTTGTGGAATTCATTAAAGAGCCTGTAATCCACCGTGATGGGAGGGATATCTTTAGGCAGCATCTCTTTCAGCTTGATATCGCGCATTGGAACAGGCTGGGGAATAAGGTCACCACCGTTTTTGTCCAGGTTGCCTGTAAGTGCCCGCAGCATGCATACGGCCCTTGTGGACTGAAAGACCTGGATCTGCATGTCAAGGCCATTGCCGTCGATTATGCAGGCAGGCTTCGTGGTTGCGTAAACGCGGGCGGCCTCCCTGATCATGTCAGGGGTCAGCCACATACGTTCAGCTACCTCCTCAGCAGGATAGAGGCTTGATGCCCTTTTCAACTCCTCAAAACCCAGGGTAAATCTTTTGACGAATTCCCTCTCATACAACCCGTTAATGATGATTTCATTGATCATGGACATGGCCAGCTGCCCGTCGTAGCCGGGTTTGATCTGCAGCCATAAATCCGCCATCTTTGCGAAGCCGGTCCTTACAGGGTCTATTACTATGAGTTTTGCTCCATGATCCCTTGCATAAAGTATCGCCTCACAGGCGCTGGGAGCGGTATTCTGATCGTTTTTCCCCCAGATTATGATGCATCCGGAATCCCTGGGCTGGGCAAGGGTCATATTCCCGTAGGTATAATTATGTGCCATGTCCCTGGCAACATGGCAGACAGAACCGTTTCCGATGGTGTTCGGCGAGCCGAATGCGTTCATCAGGCGGTTCGAATAATCCCAGGGCGCGCCCCAGTCCGCGGCCATGCCCCTAAACCAGCATACTGTCTCAGGACCGTGCCTGTCCTTAAAGTATTTAAACCGCCCGGCAACCAGATCAAGGGCCTCATCCCATTTTGCTTCCCTGAAGGCGCCCCCCAGGCCCTTTTTATCCTTCACAAGCGGCCTGGTCAGCCTCACCGGGGAATAGACTATATCAGGCGCTGCCTTCAGCTTCGGGCAGTTTAATCTCTTACCCGGCGGTAGAAATGATTTTCTTTCAGCGCTTACCAGCCTGCCTTCTTCTATATCCACCTCAACAGGACAGCACGCAGAGCACAGACGACACACAGTATCTCTTTTCATTTTAATCCTCATCTCACCGCCTTAATAAAACAGCTCCTTATCAATTCGAAATAATTGTGGTGGCTGCGGATCTTCCACCACACATAACCCTGGTCTTTAATTGTCCACGCCGGAGAAATATTACCGTTTAATCCCTTTAGAATGGCAATTATATTATCCATGCCCCATCCTGAATAGTTGCCTTCAATCCTGCCTCCCAGCCATTCCTCCTCTTCTGCCGCCTCTCTGGACCAGGAAAATGGATCGGAAAACAGAAACTGCGCCCCATTTGCCTGCGCTGTCCGGTTCACCTCTGTCAGGTGTTTCATCGGAAACGGAACCTTGTCAACAATATTCAGGGAAGAAAGGGTTGAAAATGCGCCGGAGCAAAAGGGCAGTGCCAGGGCATCAGCCACGATAAATTCCACGTTGGTAAGTTCCCATTCAACCGGCAATGTCAGGGTTTCCTCCCTGGTCAGGTTCCCCTCCTCCACAAGCAGTACATCTTTGCGGCGATTGATCATCAGTTCCCTGGCTGCCCTGATAAAGGAAATGGAATTGTCTATTCCAATAACGAAGCCGCTTTTTCTGCTCATCTCAAAGGCAAAGCGTCCCACCGCGCAGCCTATGTCCAGGCACATGCCGGGGGTATTATCCATGAGATCCGCCCATCGTATGTATGAATCATGGGACCCCTCTTCATTTAATATATCGCTGTAATGGCTCCACAGGTAGGAAGAAAGAAGGGGTCCTGTTTCATAGCGGTTGCCCCGCCTTTTCTCATCAGGGTGTTCCGGTTGAAGAAAGGCTATACTGTCATGAACAGGATACGACCTGCCACAATGCTCGCAGACCAGTTCACCGCTGATAATATCGCCGTGGTTTTCATCGTGGATATCTTCCTTAAGCCTTCGTTCTTCAGGCAGACAGAAAGGGCAGACAAGGATATCAATTAATGATCTCTTCATGTGAATCCCCTTTACAAG
>JAFGIC010000136.1 GCA_016929815.1 Deltaproteobacteria bacterium | reverse complement strand
TTCCACCACGCTGTCATTTTTCCTGCGCAGATCCTTATACTCTTCATAGACCTCAACCATTCTGTCGAACATCGGGCCGGAGTTTTCCACATACAGGCGTATGATATCAGGGTTGCAGCGGCCGGCGGCACGTTTGACAAACTCGGCTGTAATCTCGCCGGTATCATATGGCCCGTAACCCCTGCCTATAAGCCACTTGGAGTTGACATGTCCGATATCTTCCCCAACCCTGCCCCAGTAGCTGTCAAATGCCTTTTGAGCCTGTTTCTCCACAACGGCGACCCTGGCGCCGTTATCAGATGCGGCCAATGCCGCCATCAGGCCGGCATGGCCTCCGCCAAGCACAAGCACATCCACATCGATGGTCTTAGCGATATCGGCATCGGGGATTACGGGAGGGGTTCCCAGCCAGTCGCCTTCCCCGCAGTATCCGACAACACGACCGCCTGTAATAGCTGCATCTGTTTTTTTCGTTTGTATCTCGGCTGCTTCCAGTTCGGAGCCGGCAATAAGGGCGCCGCCGGCCAGTGAGGCTGTCCCCTTCAGGAAATTTCTTCGAGAAATGCCATTCTGTTTGCTTCTTTTGTCACTCATAGATTTTTATCCTTTCTATTGCAACCTGCAAAATTTAAATTTTTTAAAACCTTATGTTCATTTTCGATTTCTCAGGATGTGCGCAGCTCGCTCAATGCATGCTGTCAGACAAGGCCATCCAGGTATTTGCCGGCATTTGTGCCTGCCAGGAAACCGCTGGAAAAGGCCCATGATATGTCATTCAGCACCTGTCGCTTCACACCGCCCAGATTTATGAACCGGCCTGATGCAAAGTCGCCCGTAACATACAGCCCCTCAACAAGGCCGCCGTCAGGTTTATAGGCCTGCATATCAGGGTTGACCTGAACGCCCCCGAAGGCCCCGTCGGTCATCAGCTTGCCGAGGAAGGCGTAGTATGGCGGCCTGTTAATGGGAACAAGGGCATCCTTCCGTTTGAAAAATTCAAAGTCAACGCCCTTTTCACAGCTTTCATTGTACTTTTTGATCGTTTCGAGGAAATTCTTTTTATTGACGCCTATCTTGCCTGCCAGATCTTCCAGCGTATCCGCCCTGAACATGAAGGGATCGTTTTTATCAAATCCCTCTTTGATGCTGCTGCGTACATCCTCCATCTTCTCAGGAAGGCGGACCTCCTCAAATGGCTTCATATAAGTCAGCGGATAGCAAGCCAGTGAATCCATGTCCCCGGTATTCGTGCTGCATCTGGGGCGCGCGAATTCTGCTGAAAGGGTGTTCTCGTCAAATATATCATAAGACTGGCCGCGAGGCTGTTCGATCTGGACATGGCCGTCGCTGAATCGTCCGATATGTGCGACCGGTTCCGCCGAATAGCGAAGGCCGTTCAGGTTCACGGTAATGATGTATGGCGACTGCGCCATGGCCAGAAACGCCTTCGAGGTCCCGTGGTCCCTGGCGTAGTCCCAGATGGGGCCCATCAGGCGCAAGACAAAGCTGTCATAGTCCACAAATGCCCCTGCCTTCTCCGCCAGAGGTATGCCGTCGCCGGTAAAGTTCGGGTTCATGTGCTCGCTGGGATCCATATACTGCTGTATGCCCACGAATTTGGGGTAATATTTTTTAAGGACCTCTTCGTTGTTTATCCAGCTGCCGATCGACATGACGCAGGCCCTGCATGTGACCCGGACATGGCCTTCCTCCGATTTTGCGATAACTGCGACGATCCTGCCGTTTTTTACCTCAACGTCAACGGCGGGATGTCCTGTAAGGACCTCGACATTATAGGTCTTGCATTTTTCCTTCATCATGTCCATGACAAAACGGCCGATGCGCTTTTTAGCCTTTTCACTGTCTATCTGAGGCCCGTATGGGTCTGTCTTGATCGCTCCGGTGTACTGGCCCACGACGAATAAATCCTCAATATCGCCGCCGATCTCGCACAGCCAGTCAAAGAACTGTCCCGTGCCGAGCAGTCCGTTGAGGACCAGCTTCTCATCAAGCCGCCAGTACACCAGGTCCATCATATCCCTGGCATAGTCTGCAGTAGTATCCGGCAGATTGCGTTTTTTCTGCCATTTGCTTCCGAATGTGCGGATCGTGCCCGCATACTGGGCTGCCCCTCCGGTTGATGCGGCCTTTTCCAGGACAATAACCTTTTTGCCGGTCATCTGCGCCGCGCGGACCGCCGCTATCATGCCGCTGCCTCCCCCGCCCAGGACAACGAGATCGCAGCTTTTCTCTCCGATAAAGTTGTACCTCTTCTCAGCTGCCCCTGCATCTTTGGCCATGCCGGTCATGTTCATAAGGACCGGCCCTGCAATTGCAGCGGAACTCACAGCCATGAACCTTCTTCTGGTTAAATTCGAGCTTGCGTCACTCATGATGCCCCCTCCTTTTTATAGGTTTAAAAAACATATCAACCCCTATGCATATATTATTAACGCCTTAAACCCTTCCATTTTATTAACAGATGTAAGTTTAAAAGATTACCCCCCTCCGGTAAAGTGACAGATTATATCAGGGATCCGGAAATTGGTGTTTCCGGATGATTACGCAGTTTAAAAAGACATGAATAGGGGCATAATCGGACTATTTGCAAGAAGTGTCAAGGGAAAAGTCTCTTGTGTTCACAGTTTAAGGCTCACGTTTCAAGGTTATACGTCTGGGAAGTTGGGATGCTTGCAGGGTGAAGAGTTGAGGAAAGACGACACTCCTTGCTGAAAGAGGGGAGTTTTAACCTCCCTCAAGCAAGATATTAATGACCCTGCTTTCTGACTAATCCTTCATGCCGTCATATGACGGCATGTGCTGTTTAAAATTCTACATTGGGATTATCAAACTTCTGTATTCATTCCCGGCAGTTAGTAGTATTAATAACCCGATAAATCAATTGCCCATTATTGGAATCTGGAGGTTATTATGAATTGGAATACGCCGTGCTTTTTCATTGTCCCATTGGTAATTTTTCTTATCTTTGCCGGCTGTACAGAAAAACAATCAACGGGAGCCTCGAATAATACAGAAGTGAAAACCCAGGCCAACTCAGACCCTTTGCTTTTCCCAAAGGATAATTTTACCGTTGAGACCATCACGGCGGACAATTACGACAGGTATCTGCTGCAATATTACCTGATCCCATCGGCGAACCTGTACCTGAGAGAATTATCGGATAATGAACGTAAGGAATACCTGCAAAAACATAAATGGATCACATGG
>JAFGIC010000135.1 GCA_016929815.1 Deltaproteobacteria bacterium | reverse complement strand
ACAAGGCAGAAATAATTTGAAATTTCAAATTTGAAATTTCAAATTATTTCTGCCTTGTGCCTTCCGGCAAACGAATAAAGTGTTGCTGTAAATAAATATATCTATTCAGGAGATGTAACCATGAAATTCAAATACCCACACCTCTTCAGTTCGATCAAGATCGGGCCGTTGACATTTAAAAATCGAATAATATCCGCCCCCACATCCATAGCGGAGTTGGGCCCTGATTCTCATCTTACCAGGGAAAATATAGCCTATTACAGGCTCAAGGCAAGAGGCGGCGCGGCCGCAGTAACCGTTGGAGAGAGCATTGTCCATAGCGCGACAGGGAAATCTCATCCCAAGCAGATACTACTGGATGATGAAGGCGTTATTCCATCGCTGGTAGAGACGGCAGACGCCATACACCAGTATGGCGCGATTGCATCGATAGAACTTTCCCACGGCGGGATGGAGTGCGATCCGATATTTCTGGGAGGCCGTAACCCTGTAGGGCCTTCTGCAATATCCACGGATATCGGCTTCCGAACAAAGGGCCTGAACACTGTCCGGGTTGAAGAGATGGCCGAGGATCTGATGGACGAGATAGCGGATGCGTATGCTGACGGAGCTGCGGTGGCAAGGCTTGCCGGCTTTGACATGTGCATGATACATGCGGGGCATGGCTGGCTCCTCGCTCAGTTCCTTTCACCGCTTATCAACAAGCGAAAGGATAAATTTGGCGGAAGCGTTGAGAACCGCGCCAGATTTCCCCTTATGGTTATAGACAGGGTGAGGGAGAGGGTCGGGAGGGACTTTCCCATAGAATTGCGAATAAGCGGCTCTGAACTGGCCGAAGCGGGATATAATATCGAAGATAGCATCAGGGTATGCGAGATGGTACAGGATATGGTGGATCTGCTCCATGTCTCCGCAGGCGCCCACTATCTGATTAATACCATGACTACAATGCACCCGTCAATGTTCCTTCCCCACGGCTGTAACGTTTACCTGGCCGAGGCGGTTAAGAAGTCAGTGAAGATTCCTGTCGTCACAGTGGGCGGTATCTCGGATCCGGCCCAGATGGAGGAGATTATAGCCGGGGGCAGGTCAGACATCATAGCAGTAGCCAGAGGTCTTTTGGCTGATCCGGATCTGCCCAGGAAGGCCCGGGAGGGCAGGGATGATGAGATAGTCCACTGCCTGCGCTGTTTTGACTGTATAGGCGGTATGTTCATTACCCGGACCATGAAGTGCGCAGTCAATCCTATTATCGGCAGGGAATATGAATATGGTTTCCCGGCCAAGCCGACCGAACGAAAAAAGGTCCTTATTGCAGGGGGAGGGCCTGCCGGCATGCAGGCGGCCATAACTGCCGCGGAACGGGGACACAATGTGACTTTGTGTGAAAAGACCGATGCCCTGGGAGGAGTCTTAAAATTTGCGAGGGATGTTTCTTTTAAGAAAGACCTTTACAGGTTCGAGGAATATCTGGCAAGAAAGGTAGGGTCTATGGCAATCAGGGTCCTTCTAGATACGGAGGTAACACCCGATCTGGTTGCCCTGGAAAAGCCGGATGTGCTTATTGCGGCCATGGGTGCTGATCCAATTGTTCCCGGGATAACCGGGATAGATAAAAAGTCGGTCGTTATGGCAATTGACGCATATAATGATGGGGCAGAGATCGGGCAAAAGGTAGTCGTTATAGGAGGGGGGCTCGTGGGCTGTGAGACCGGCCTGTATATCGCGCAAAAGGGTAAAAGCGTTACGATAATCGAGATGCTTGATGATGTTGCCGTTGATGCGAATATCATGCATCGAAGGGCGCTGATGCTTGAGCTTGAAAAGACAGTCAGGATAAAGACAAAATCAAGGTGTAAAGAAATAACAGATAAGGGCATAATAGCAATTGACAGGGATGGCCGCGAGATAACAATTGAAGCCGAAACAGTCGTTGTAGCAGTAGGTTACAGGTCCAGATCAGTCAACGTGGATACCTTGCGAGGATCGACGCCGGAATTCATGGAGATAGGCGACTGCGTGAAGCCGGGAAGGGTCTTGCATGCAGTGCGCACAGGGTATGACGCCGCGATGGCTCTTTAGCCTGTATTTTAAAATTTAGAAAAATTTTATTATCCTCAGGAAGCAAAATCAATTTATAGGGGCTTATGGGGTCTCATATGCCCCTTACCCCTGTATCACGGTGATGCCGGGCTTTTTGCCCTGCCTGGCAAAAAATACAAAGCAACCACAAATTACGTCCATTAACCTAATATAATTCATTTGCTGTCTTGACAAAATAAAAAAAATTAATATTCTGTTTGAGAATGAAAATCAATCGCAATTATATCGAATGACTATAAGACCATTGACAACACAGCGGAGACTTCTTCTCCGAACCATGCAAGAGGCTGGAGGGCATATAGATGCCAAAGAGCTTTATCGCCGAGCCAGCGAGAAGGATGAATCTATCAGCCTTGCCACTGTTTATCGCAATTTGCGTTTATTTGAGGAGGAAGGCATAATTGAGGAAAGGAAACTTAATCAGGGGTGCTGTTGTTATGAGTTGAAGAGTTCCGGAGAACATCAGCATCTCGTATGCCGAGGCTGTGGAAAGATCATGGAGTTTAAAAGTCTTCTGGTGGACAAACTGGTGAAAGAAGTGGAAAGGAAAAATAAATTTTCCGTGTCTAAGGTGGAAGTATGCATAGAAGGGTATTGCCTTAAATGTAAAGAACATAAAAGTTAGTGTAACCGATAAACCGCCAGAGGGAAGATAACATCGATGGAAAATGGAAAGAAAGATTGACCCAAGTTGAAGACAGAAGTTGACAATAAAAGGCCGATTAAAACAATAACAATACGGAGGTCCCTATGACAGCTTCCGGTCAGCCAAGGATTATTATTTTCACCGGCGCTTCATGCCCCTGGTGCGGCAGAGTTAAAGATTATCTGAAGGAGAAAAGGTTCAGATTCAGAGAGGTTAACGTCGAAAGAGACCCTGATGGGGCCAGGGAACTCCAGCGTCGTAATATAAGAGGTGTTCCGGTTGTTTTAATTAATAATTTTCCTATCGTCGGTTTTGACAAGGAGAAAATCGATAAATTACTGGGGATTAAATGATAAAGGGAATTTTCAATAACCATATTAAATTGATTAAGGCCGTATATTTTTTTAATATAAGACAATCAGCTAAATTAAGGGAGGTAATAGCTTAATGAATGAATATGATGTGATCATAATCGGCGGAGGGCCGGCGGGTCTTGCTGCCGGCCTGTACACGGCGCGAGCAGGGCTTAAGGCTATTTTGATCGAGCGTGGTGTCTTTGGAGGTCAGATAGTAAATGCCCGCGTAGTTGAGAATTATCCAGGGTTTCCCGAAGGCATCTCCGGACCGGAGCTAGGCGAGTTTATGCGACGGCAGGCGACTAAATTTGGACTCGAGACTATCATTACTGAGGTAACCGGCGTTAGGTCGGGAAACGCCTATGAGATCTCTACTAATGAAGGCAATATGGAAACAAAGACAATCATTATTGCCGCCGGCTCAGAATACCGTAAATTGGCCGTCCCCGGTGAGGAAAGCCTTACAGGGCATGGTGTCTCATATTGTGCCACCTGTGATGGATTTTTCTTCCGCGATCGCGAAGTAGCGGTAGTGGGCGGAGGCGATACTGCTGTTACCGATGCTCTTGAGTTGTCCCAACATTGTCGCAAGGTCTATATTATACACCGGAGGGAACGGTTGAGGGCCACGAAGGCATTGCAGGAGAAGGTTTTTTCGGAACCTAAGATTGAGTTTATATGGAACACGGTTGTGCATGAGATAGTGGGAGACAGATTATTGAGGAGTCTCACCATGAGAAATACCGAGACAGGTGAATTATCAAACCTGGAGGTAGATGGCCTATTTGTTGCCGTGGGGCTTAAGCCGAATAGTCAGATCTTTTCCCAAATTGTGACGCTTGATGAAGAGGGATTCATACCGACCGACCAATTGATGAGGACCTCTGCCCCAGGCGTCTTTGCTGCCGGGGACATCAGAAGTAGTTCGTTCCGTCAGGTTATAACCGCAACCGGAGACGGGGCTGTAGCAGCAAATTCAACATTCAAATATCTCCATGAATAAGAGATGAATAAAATGGCTTTGATAAGGAGATAAAGCCATATTACGGGCATCAAAATTTGAAAAGGAGGAATTAAAGATGCAGATAAAACCTTTTGAGGACAGGGTATTGGTTGAACCGGTAGAGAGCGAAGAGAGCAAGACCAAAGGCGGTATATTCATACCTGACACCGCTAAGGAAAAGCAGAGGATAGGCAAGGTTGTTGAAGTCGGGACTGATGAATCCATTGTTGAACATATCAAGGTTGGTGATAAAATAATT
>JAFGIC010000134.1 GCA_016929815.1 Deltaproteobacteria bacterium | reverse complement strand
GGCAAGTCCAATTCCATTGCCTGGCTGGCACATCAGCTTATCGGCCTAGAGAAGGATGAGACAAAGGTCTTTGACTCTATCATCGTTGTTACGGACAGGAAGATCCTGGACAAACAGATAAGGGACACCGTAAAACAGTTTGCCCAGGTAAGCGCGACCGTGGGGCATGCGGATAACGCGAATGACCTGCGCAAATTCATCGAGGGCGGCAAGAAGATCATCATCTCCACCATTCAGAAGTTCCCTTATATCCTGGATGTGATTGGCGGCGGACAAAAGGAGAGGAGATTCGCCATAATAATCGATGAGGCCCATTCAAGTCAGGGAGGCCGGGCATCGGCATCCGTCTCCATAGCCCTCGGCAGGGATGGAGCAGCGGAGGATGAGGAGACCATAGAGGACAGGATAAACGCCATCATGGAGTCCAAAAAGCTCCTTAATAACGCAAGCTATTTTGCATTTACAGCCACGCCCAAGAACAAGACACTCCAGACCTTTGGCAGGCCTGAGCCACAGCCAGACGGCAAGGTCCGACATTACCCCTTTCACAGTTATACGATGAAGCAGGCTATACAAGAGCATTTTATAGAGGATGTGCTCAAGAATTACACCCCTGTCAACAGCTATTACAAGCTGATCAAAACCGTTGAAGCTGATCCGGAGTTCGACACCAAGCGGGCAAGGAAAAAGCTGCGCCGATATGTGGAGGGCCATGAATATGCCATAGGCCTGAAGGCGGAGATTATGGTGGATCACTTTCATGAGCAGGTCCTGGCCTTTAACAAGATCGGAGGTCAGGCCAGGGCAATGGTTGTGACAAGCGGGATCGAGCGGGCGATCAAGTATTATCATGCCTTTAAGGACTATCTGATCGAACGCAAAAGCCCCTACAAGGCCATCGTCGCCTTTTCCGGCGAATACGACTACGGAGGGACAAAGGTGACGGAGGCCTCCCTGAACGGGTTTTCAAGCAATGATATCGCGGACAGGATACAGGAAGATCCATACCGTTTTCTCATATGCGCCGATAAATTCCAGACCGGCTATGACGAGCCCCTGTTGCATACCATGTATGTGGACAAGGTGCTCTCTGACATCAAAGCGGTGCAGACCCTTTCGCGCCTGAACCGTGCCCATCCGCTTAAGCATGACGTCTTTGTCCTTGATTTCACAAACGATGCAGATACTATTAAAGCCGCCTTTTCCGATTACTACAAGACAACAATCCTTGCAGAAGAGACAGACCCGAACAAACTGCATGACCTTAAGACGGCCCTGGACGGTTATCAGGTCTATAATCCCGGTCAGATAGAAGAACTGGTGACACTTTATCTCTCGGGCGAGGACCGCGACAGGCTTGACCCTATCCTGGATGCGTGTGTAGCAGTTTACAGGGAAGAACTTGACGAGGACGGTCAGGTGGACTTCAAGGGCAAGTCAAAGGCCTTTCTGCGCACCTATGGGTTTCTTGCACAGATCCTGCCCTACACAAACGCCGAATGGGAAAAGCTGTCCATTTTCCTGAACTTCCTTGTCCCTAAGCTCCCTGCCCCGAAGGAAGAGGACCTTTCAAAGGGCATACTTGAGACTATTGATATGGAAAGCTACCGGGTAGAGAAACAAATGGCGATGCAGATACAGCTTCCGGATGCCGACGCAGAAATAGAACCTGTCCCGGCAATAGGAGGCGGAGGCAAACCGGAGCCTGAGATCGACCGGCTTTCCAATATCTTAAAGTCATTCAATGACCAGTTCGGAAATATCCGCTGGACGGATAAAGACCGGGTTCATAGGCTCATAACCCGGGATATACCGGATCGCGTGGCAGCTGATACTGCATACCGGAACGCCAGGATGAACTCCGATAAACAAAACGCCCGGATCGAACATGACAAGGCATTGAGGCGTGTTATGACTGCCGTGCTGAAGGATGATACCGAACTCTTCAAGCATTTCATGGATAACGATTCATTCCGGCGTTGGTTGGCGGATACAGTGTTTGGGCTTACCTATCAGCCCGGCATAGGTGAGCAAATCCCGGGGGCATAAGATTCATTGGAGCATTCAGCGAATGGTTGCAAAATATTTACGGCAAATACAAACATTGTCAATCCATAAGATAAAGAGAAACGTTTGAAACCGTTGGCTTACTAAAAGTGATGCAGGGCTTTTAAGATTGAGTTTTTCCTGCCGGCTCATACAATCCGGCCTATCAGGTCATAGGGGTGGGCCTCACGGATAAGGACCTGCATTATCTTGCCCACCGTGCCGTTGCCCTCGTTTATCAGTACCTGGCCGTCCACGTCCGGGGCCATTGTGGCGGTTCTTCCCGTGAGGAGCAGGTCCGTCTCCGGGGATACACCCTCTATAAGCACTGATACTGTCTTATTGATCAGAGCGGTATTCTTTTTAAGGGATATCGCCTTTTGAAGGGACATTATGGCATTAAACCTTTTCTCCGATACCTCGGGATCGGGCATGCCCTTTAATCTGGCAGCTCGCGTTCCCGGTTCAGGGCTGAAGATGAAGGTCCCCATGTGCTCGAACCCGGCCATCTCAACAAAGTCGTAGAGTTCCCGGAATGCATCATCCGTTTCCCCCGGGAATCCCACCATAAGGGATGTCCTTATGCTGATGGTGCGTTTTCGGGACCTTATCCTTTTTATAAGGTCGGCAGGGCCTTCCCCGTAAGGGCCCCTCCCCATTGCCTCAAGTATTTTCTTGTTCGCGTGCTGCATGGGTATATCCAGGTAGGGGCAGATCCTTTCATTATCTTCGATCAGGTCCAGGAGGTGTTCAGATACACCGGAGGGGTGGGCATAAAGGATTCTGATCCATTCCAGCCCCTTTACTTCCAGGAGCCTTTCCAGCAGGTCCTCAAGACATGTACCGGGTGAAAGGTCCCTCCCGTACATTGTGGTATCCTGGGCCACAAGGTTGATCTCCTTTACTCCCCTGTCAGCCATCCCCTTTGCCTCAATTACAAGAGACTCCGGGTCCCTGCTCCTGAACCGGCCTCTCAGTGCGGGGATGGTGCAGAAGGAACAATGGTGGGAGCAGCCCTCTGCGATCTTGAGATAGGCGCTGTAAAAGGGGGTGGTCTGCACGCGCGGAAAATCATGGTCGGCAATAAACACCGGCCTGTTGATAAGGAACATGGGCGGTTTGCGTCCCAGACCGTCAATGACCTCCGATATCATGGGTATCTCACCCGTACCCAGCCAGGCGTCCACCTCAGGCATCTCCCTGCGAAGCTTGTAACCGTATCTCTGGACAAAACAGCCCGCTACAACGATGTGTTCAAGCAAGCCTGAAAGCTTCATATCAGCCAGTTCAAGGATTGTGTCAATGCATTCCTCTACAGCGGGTCTGATAAAACCGCAGGTATTTATAATGGCTATCTGAGCCTCTTCAAGGCTCGACGCGATGGGGAATCCCTTTTGTTGAAGCAGTCCCAGGATGTTTTCACTGTCAACAATGTTTTTAGCGCATCCGAGGCTGATGAGGTATATCTTCTTTTCTTTACCCATCCTTTTTATTCTGGCTTGCGGAGAGGCGCTTCAGCATGGTCATGGCAAATCTTTTCAGAAAGAGCAGCTGGATTTCCTGGGGGGCCTTGTCCAGGAGCATTGCGCTTATCTTCAAAAGGATGCAATCCGTGTCGGTTGTAACGGTTGCCGTGCGGGGGTCTCCGCTCAGGTAGGCCATTTCGCCGAAGCATTCGCCCCTTCCTATTATGGCGATCTGTTTGTCCTTTTTACGGACCGATGCCTGGCCGCTCAGGATGATAAAAAATGAATCGTCAATCTCCCCTTCCGTGACGATTGCCGTTTCCTTGGGGACCTTGATAACATGGGCGGCATCAAGAATCTCCTTGACCTGGGCCTTGGTGAAATTATTGAAAAACTGTATATTGTGGGTGTAATCAATAACATCTTCAACCTTGTCCTCCCTGACCGTCTCTTTCTTCATCCCGCGCAGGGCGACGCGAAGGTCATATGCCAGGTCCATGCATGTCTGGTACCTTTTCCCGGGGTCTTTGGATATGGCCTTTCTGGTGATTTTCTCCATTATCTCCGGGATCTCGGGGCGGTGTTGATTTACCGGAGGAGGATCTTCATTGATAATCTTATACATGATAGAAAAATAATTATCGCCGGGGAATGCCTGCTCACCTGTCAACATCTCATACAGTACGCATCCCAGTGAAAAGATGTCACTTTGATTGGTAATGGGCTCCTCCTTTACCTGTTCGGGCGACATATAACTGGGGGAACCGATTATCCCCTTTGAGGCGGTCTGGTCCGTTATCTGGGCTATGCCGAAATCCGTGATCTTAACCTCCCTGGATTTGTTGAGCATGATATTTGAAGGCTTGATGTCCCTGTGCACAACCTCCTTCTGGTGGGCGAAATCCAGGGCCTTGCATGCCCCTATTATTATCTCCGCGGTGCTGGTGACAGGCAGAAGCTCATCCTTGTTGCAGAACTTGCTCAGGTTGGGGCCGTCTATATATTCCATAGTGATGTAACAGAAGTCCTTGTACATGCCCGCGTCATATATGGCCACGATATTCGGGTGCATAAGACGCCCCGCGGACTGGGCCTCCAGGAAAAATCTTTCCCTGTATTTGGCCGCCATCTCGCCTGTTATGCTCGGGGATGGCCTTGATATCTTTATGCTGACATCCCTGTTTATGTAAGGATCACGCCCCTTGTAAACGACTCCCATGCTGCCCTGCCCGAGCTTGCCTGTGATCTCGTAACGTCCGACCTTTTCAACATCATAGAGGTCTTTTAAAAACTGGGTATCGACAGGGCTGATATCCTTTTCTCTTCCAAAAAGGCGGAGCTTGAGCCATCTGGTAATCCCGGTCCCGGCATCGCTCGCACCGTTATTGCTTTTTTGTTCCACCTATTGTTCTCTCGTTCTTTTATTATGGTATTTATATGTATCGGCTTAAATCGCAGAAAGCTTAACACATTAAATATGGAATGTACATCCGGAAGTCAATAATTTATGACCCTTGCATATACTCAACCGACAACAGCTTGATCAGCGTGTCTTCGTTGTTTAATTCAGGCCGGTCAGTTACCTTTTCCAGCAGAAAGACAATGGCCTTTCCGACTTCGGGTCCGGGAGGGATACCGAGTATCTCCATCACCCTTTTCCCATCCAGAGCCAGGTCGCGTGCAGTGTTTACAGCGGGGGCTTTTTTGAGCGCCCTGATCCTTTCCCCCAATTCGGATAATAGTTCCAGCTCTCTATCGGCGGCCACGTGGGCCAGGAGGTCCGCTCTGCGTAATGAAAGGAGGG
>JAFGIC010000133.1 GCA_016929815.1 Deltaproteobacteria bacterium | reverse complement strand
TCAGGCAGAAGAAGAAATTCTTCTGGGATACAATGAAGAACGCGCACAGGCACTGGCTGGCTGCCAACATGGGCGGGGAGGCATTCCTGGGATTCGGCGCCTTTAACACAAAAAAGATCACAGGCAAGGATACCATAGACTTCATCAAGTTCAGGCAGAACATCGCGGAGTCAAAGGGATGGGATATGGAGATGTTTGCCGACGTTATGGGCAAGCCGATTGATAAGTAATACGTATCGTCAGAAGATATATTCATAAAGGCAGGCAGGGTTGAACAGCCCGCCTGCCTTATTATTTCGGAGGAATAAATGGCATATCAACATATCGAGGTTTCGCTTAATAACGGGATCGGAACCATCACCCTTAACAGGCCTCCTGTGAATATTCTGAACATATCCATGATGGAGGAGATCAATAATGTCCTCAGCGGGTGGCAGGACAACAAGGACCTGAAGGTCGTCCTGTTCAATGCAAAGGGAAAATGTTTTTCAGCAGGCGTGGATGTGGGCGAACATACCGGAGACCTTGCCCCCAGGATGATTAATGCATTCCACGGCATGTTCCGGCGCATGGATAAATTAGGGTGTCTGACCATGGCCTCTGTTTACAGCTCATGTCTGGGAGGCGGATGTGAACTGGCCATATTCTGCGACCTTGTGATAGCCTCCGAGGGCGCTAAGTTCGGGCAGCCCGAGATACAGGTAGGCGTTTTCCCTCCCATAGCGGCTCAGATCATGCCGCGCATAATAGGCAGGAAGGCGGCCAATGAGCTGATCTTTTCAGGCAAGATCATTTCCGCTGAAGAGTCCATGAGGATCGGGCTTATAAATAAGGTTGTAAAAGACGCGGACCTCCCGAAGGAGACGGAAGAATTCCTGAAGCCTTATACCGGGCTGAGCGCAGAGGTCATAAGGCAGACAAAAAAGGCTATGACCGCGGGCCTTCTGGATGACCTTGATCCTTCCCTGGGACCCATAGAGGATATCTATATTAACAAACTCATGGCAACCCATGACGCACAGGAGGGGTTGAAGGCGTTTCTGGAAAAGAGAAAGCCCGTCTGGAAGAATGAATAAAAAAATGCCGGCAGTGAATCAATCTCACTGCCGGCTTTGTGATAAAATATTATATTTATCAGTGTCTCAGAATCTTACCGTCAAAACGCCTCCATATGTCCTTGGATCATTGATGCCCAGGCTGTAGCTTCCTGCCATATTCATCCAGAAGGTCTTGACTGCATAATTCGTGGCGTTTTTCACATATCCGTTCAGGGACCATTTACCGCTTGAATGGGTGAACGTAACATTCCCGTTAATCAGATAATACGCTTCCTGATAATTATAGGGGTACATGTTCTGCGTATAACTTAAGAGGTATTCCGACTTATACTGCAGGTCTATGTGAGGAACCAGGGTGCCGAAGGTCCACAAATTAAAATTATGCTCATAGGATGCATTGCCCGACCAGGTAGGAGACTGTGTGTTTTTCATCCCGCTGAAATCCCTGCCCTCATCATCCCAGATCCAGGACCAGTAAAAATGAATCTTTGCATCCGTCCACTTGGCATTCAGATAAGAGACCGAAAGGCTCACTCTGTCCCTGCTTGTTATTACCCAGTCTGTCGATATATCAACTCCGATGGAGCGGAACCCTCCGAACTGCTGTATCCAGGGGTCTGACACATCCATCCCTGAGAGCACCTCGGTGTCCTCTACGCCGTTGTTGTTAAGGTCAGTGTATGAGTGGTAAACACCGTCATCATCAGTGTAAGGGTAAAGGCCTTCAAGTGCCGTATAGTTCTGGCCCATTCGGCCTTCTTCACTCACCGCGAAGGACTTGTTTGAATAATCATAATAATAGGCAGCTGCATTCAACTGCAGCTTGTTTTGAAGGAACCTGTTCTTGGTGCCCACGGTGTAAGCCTTCATCTCTTCAGGTGGGACGGTCCTATCTCCTTCTTCAGTAGCCTGGGATATGGCCATGGCATTCACTCGGTAGCTGGTCGCATAGCTGGCATATAGCATGGAGTTGTCGGCAAGGTCATATTCAATGCCTACCTTGTAATCCGGGTTTGTGTATTTCTGGCCCGTGATCCCGCTTCCGACCTTGGCCGGGATCTCCACATTGCTTGCTTCGTCCCAGCTTCTGCGATAACCTGCAGTCCCACGGAATTTGTCGGTAAAGGGGTAGGTTATATTTCCATAAGCGCCCTTGTTTTCCTGCTTTGTGTTCTGAATCGAGTCGTTGGCATCATAATAATAATCATCAGTGCTGTTTTCCCTGTCTGATTCGTAATAGGTTCCGCCCACAATCCATGTAAAGGGGGAATCCTGTTGAGAGGCCATGCGTACCTCGGCGCTCTTCTGGATAGTATGATTCACGCTGTATCTTATGGTCTCTTCGCCCGTAAAGAGTTCAGTTTCCCTTAAATCCTCTGCCTCTGCCTTGCTGTAGGAAGGCACAATCGACAGTGATCCTATGCCTGTATCCCAGGATATCTCCGCGCTGATGCCCTTTGTTATCTGGTCCTGGCCCATTGCGCCGCCACCGCCGCCACCTGGAGGAGGTGGCGGTTGGAAGGCTGCCAGGCTTCCGGTGCCTGTAAATGACATGGGAGGAGGAGCCATGCCGCCGCCTTCCTCAGCTGTCCAGGGGTTTGTCACCTTTGTCCCGTCCTGGTAGTAGCCGTCCTGAAAACCGAAGAGCTTGACATTTCCGCCTCTTGCCCCGCCGGAATTCCTTTTGGACCAGTTGAGGGTTAATGTCGTTGATAATGTATCACTTATGTTGAACAGTGTCTTGAGGCGCACCGTGGTAGTCTTTGATGTGTTATCTCCGTTGTCGATCCATGATCCGCGTTCTGACTTCTGTCCGGCAAGGCGCATGGCGATTTTATCCCTGAAGACCGGTGCGTTAAATGCGGCCTGGTAATTAAGGAGACTGAAACTGCCGTATTCTATTGTGCCTGATGCAGAGTACCTGTCGGTCTTGGGAGATGCTGTTACTACGTTCATAATTCCGCCGGGCGAATTGCTGCCATAAAGGGTGCTTTGTGGCCCGGCCAGGACCTCCACCCTCTCAATATCAAACAAACTCTGCCCAGCGCTGCTACCCGAGTTGTAAGCGCCATCTACGTTTATGGCAACGGTTGGAGTGGATACGCGCAAATCATGCCAGGGGCTTTCCTCTTCTGAGATGCCGCGCACCGTGACCCTCATACCGTCCGGGGACATGTTAATAATGGCGTTAGAGACATTCCTGAGAATTTCATCTACATCGTCCATGCCGGATTCAGATAGCCTTTCACCTGAGATGACCTCCATCTGGATCGGGACCTTCTGCTGGTTTTCCTCGCGTTTCTGGGCTGTGACCGTGATCTCCTCCAGCGTAAATTCCTCAGCCGCAGTTTCCTGAGCAGATATTGCCGCTATGTCACATAGAAGAAAAATAAATCCAATGCACAATGATGAAATTATTAATACTTTTTTCATGCGTTTTTACCTCCCCTTTTAGATTTTTTGTAATAATTACATCC
>JAFGIC010000132.1 GCA_016929815.1 Deltaproteobacteria bacterium | reverse complement strand
CCATAGCCGTTTCTTCCCTCCTTTACATCAAAGATGTTGGGGTAATCAAGGGGAAGGGCCATCGAGCCGTAAATAGGGGCAAGAGACTCCCTGGTATATGTGTTTATAAAATAGTAGATGCCCTCCGGCGTCTTCTTGTCGTTAATAATGTTTTTAGGTCCCCCGTTTTCCCCGGTGGAGCATTGATAGACCTTTTCAGGCTCAAAAAGGTTGTCGCTTTTATAGAGCATAACCTTTTGATTTGATTTGTCCACCAGCACAGCATAATCAGAGCCCCATTTGCCCCATTTGAGGAAGTTGGACGGCATAAGTCCCTGGTTCCACTGTTCGGAGGCTTTACAGGCATCGGGATGATAACATGGAATTAAGAAAAGCAATAAAAAGAGATGAAAAAGGACCCTGACGATCCGTGAAAGCAGGGATATAATTTTTATCCTCTTAACTTGAACAGGAAACAATTTAATTGGAACCCTTGATAAAAGCTTTTTAGATTAATTACAAAACCTGCAATTAATCCTGATTTAAGTAAAAACCCTTTTAAAGATATCTTCTACATATTTAAAATGATAATCAAGATTGAATATCTCTTCTATATCTTCCTTTGAGATAAAATTAATCAGTTCCCTATCCTCAAGAAGAAGTGATTTGAAATCCTTCCCCGTGTCCCATACCTTTAGTGCGTTTCTCTGAACCAGTTCATAGGCAGTCTGCCGGGTTAATCCCTTTGAGGCAAGTTTCATAAGGACCTGCTGGGAAAAGATCAGGCCCTTTAATCTATGAAGATTTTCCTCCATATGTCTCGGATGAACGACCAGGTTTTTAAGGATCTTGTTAAGCCTGTTAAGCATATAATCGATAAGGATAGTGCTGTCAGGACCTATCACCCTTTCCACAGAGGAATGGCTGATATCCCTTTCATGCCACAGGGCCATGTTTTCCATGGAGGCAATGGCGTTGGAACGCACCAAACGGGCAAGGCCCGTAATGTTTTCAGATCCGACGGGGTTCTTTTTATGAGGCATTGCGGAAGAGCCTTTCTGACCTTTTTCAAAGGCCTCCTCGGCTTCCAGGACCTCAGTCCGCTGAAGATGGCGGAGTTCGACTGCTATCTTCTCCATTGTCCCGGCAAGTATGGCTAGTGTTGAAAAATAATGGGCGTGACGGTCTCGCTGAATGACCTGTGTGGCGGCCTCTGCAGGGCGCAACCCGAGTTTTTCGCAGACATACGCCTCTATCCTTGGATTTATATTGGCGAATGTCCCTACGGCGCCCGACAGCTTGCCGTAGCTGATGACTTCAAGGGCATCTTCCAGGCGTCTGAGATTTCTTGCCATTTCGGAATACCAGACTGCCAGCTTAAGGCCGAAGGTGATAGGCTCGGCGTGGATGCCGTGAGATCGCCCTATCATGGCTGTGTATTTATGTTCCTGAGCACGCTCTTTGATGGTATCCATCAATTCAGTGACATCGTCAATAATCAGGTTCATAGATTCCCTGAGCTGAAGGGCGAAACCGGTGTCGAGTATGTCTGAAGATGTCAGGCCCATATGCATGAAACGGGCATCAGGCCCTACATATTCGGCAACGTTATCCAGGAACGCGTTAACGTCGTGCTTGGTAATCTCCTCTATCTCGAGTATCCGTTTTTCCGAAAACGCGGCCTTCCTTTTTATGTTATTCAGTGCTTCTTTAGGGATGATGCCTTCTTCAGCCATTGCCTCGCATGCGAGTATCTCAATCTGAAGCCATTTATTGAACCTGCTTTTTGTTTCCCATATCTTTCCCATTTCAGGGCGTGTATATCTGCTGATCATATCAAACCACCATTTTTTGACTTATAGCGCCTGCACGGATATAACGGATAAAAGGGCCGTTGTTGCCCGGCAATGAATTCCAAGGTTAATTTTTTAGGTGATAGAATAATACAGACAGAAGTGGAAAATCAATAAAAAATGGTCATACAAACTACCTCTGGAGCGGCATGGTGATATATTTAGAATTATTTAGATATCATACTCCAGGTTTACCATCTTACCCATCTTGAAGCCTACAGTATTAAAAAATTTTAAAAGCTCCCAGTTGCTCCATGTTACAAATGTTGTAACCCTGTTAACGCCTACCTTTTTCAGGTTGGCTGCCATTTCCCTAAAAAGAAGGGTCGCTATGCCTCTCCGTTGATACTCCGGGTCCACCCCTACAGCGTCTATAAGCCCGGTCGATTCTGGCACGCCGTATTCCCATCCGCTTGCCCCTCCAATCAGAAAGCCCACGGGCCTGCCGTCTATCTCAGCAACAAGCGATGAAACCGGCGAATTTTTTTCAGCGTTTATAAGCTTTGTCTCCCAGTAACCCGGACGAACTGCGCCGAGTATCTTTGAGTCTATCTCGATAATCGGTTTAAGGTCTTTTAAGGTCATCTTTCTGATTATCGGCATGGTTGATTTACCGGTCATAATTTTTGCCTTTCATAAATAGAACGACTATTTTAATTTTTTAGCCTTATTTCCCCAGTACGATGCCTTTTCCTGGTCTGGTGATATCCCGTATAGCCCTTCTTTATAGATCATTGCCAGTGCTGAGACAGATGGAGCAAAACCCTTTTCCGCGGCAATTTGAAGTATCGTAATGCAACTGTCAGGGTCCTGTTTTCCTGCCCATCCGTTCAGGCACATGTATGCCAGGTTGTGCATTGCCCCTGTATTATCATTTTTTGCAGCGTTGTAACATATGGCATAGGCATTTTCCTGTGCGACCTCCAGTCCCTGTTCCGCGGCCTTTAAAATCCAGCTATATCCCTTGTCCATGTCCTTTTTAACCCCAAGTCCGTTGTAATACATAAAACCCAGGAAATTCTGAGCAAGTGAATATCCCTGTTCAGCTGACTCTGTGTACCAGTATAGTGCCTTTTTATAATCGAGTTCAACGCCGTTGCCGTTATAATATAGAGATCCCAGATTTGCCTGCGCAAAGGCATTGCCCTGTTCCGCTGACCTTGAATACCACTCAAAGGCCTTTTGATAATCCTGCTTGGTGCCACGGCCTCTCTCATACATGGACCCGAGGTTATACTGGGCGTCGGAATCGCCTTTTACAGCTGCTTTCTCATACCACTTGATTGCCTCCATTTCATTCTTCATTACACCCAGGCCCTGGGAGAGCATATATCCGATGCTGGTCTGTGCAAAGGCATCCCCGCCTTCAGCAGGCGGAAGCAACAAATTAAAGGCCTTATGGTATTCATGCCTTAAAAAGGCTGTTTTCCCTTCTTCGAGCTGATTCGCCCCGGAAGAGGAATTGAGAAATATTAAAATTATAGTCAGTAGGGGAAAAACAGTCTTACTAAATTTCATGTATATTTACCAACCTTGTAAAATTGGGATGTAATAATAAAAATTTTAAATATAAGCTATCGTTATCTTTATACATATATATAAATTGGAAATATTGAAACCAAACAGTAACTTATATTATTCACAATAAATATGAATTTCTTATGGATTTTCAATGTTTATCCAATTTGTTAATGTCCCAATATTGATTTAACGATTGAAATTTTTAAGGTGGATTTCTTTTAAATCATATGGAAGACCGGTCAGGGGAGTATATCTGTTAAAAGGATCCGGAAGCAATGTAACAGGAAAAATTAAATTAATCTAAATAATATTGATAGTAAATCCACTACATAATGTGATAAGATATTTCCCCTATAAACAGAGGATAATTCTATAAAAATTAGATTATGTCAAATATATTTTCATTGTAACCATTTATCTGTTAAAGCGTAATAAGTTGAGAATGGAAGAATTCGGGACTTTCTTTAAAAAACAACAGGATAAGTTGTTATCATATTTAATGCGCATGACCGGAGATTATTACCTCTCGATGGACCTGATGCAGGAAAGCTTTACCCGCTACCTTGAGAAATACGCGAATAATACAAGGAACGTGTCGCTTTTATATACAATCGCCCGAAACAGTTTTCTGGATCATAAAAGAAGGTCATACAGGATTGTTGCACTTGATCAGGATTATGAGGACCTTTCTGCTGATCAGGCTGATTCTTATCAGATAAAAGAGGAGTATAGACGGGTGCTTTCAGCGATGAGAGGTCTGGAAGATGACGAAAGGGAACTGTTGTCGCTGGTTTTATCAGGAGATCTCAATTACAAGGAGATTGCATCCATAACAGGGACAAGTGAGGCCAATGTCAAGGTTAAGGTGCATAGAGCCCGACTGAAGATTAAAAAGAAACTGCATGCGGAGGAATGATGATAGATTACTATATCAGCATGTTCATTGATAATGAACTGGGTCTTGATGAAAAAATCGATTTTATTAAAAATGTTCATAAAGACAAAAAAGTATATGATGAGGCTATAGAACTCCTGGAGCAGGAAAAACTGCTGACCTCCGATTTACTGACGCATTCCCCTGCCTTTGCCCT
>JAFGIC010000131.1 GCA_016929815.1 Deltaproteobacteria bacterium | reverse complement strand
GTCTGAGAGACGCAATTTTCAATAGGGAACAAATTATCATTTTGGGGGACATACTTATGGATATGAATCAAATCGAGGCCCGTTTGTCGGCCCTTGAGAATGAACTGGCTGAGGCAAAGCTCCAGATTGCCCGCCATGAGTCAGCGCAGCAGATTGCTAATCTTATGGCCAGGTATGAAAACCTGCACAGCTCACATAGATGGAAGGAGCAGGAGGAGTGTTTTGCCCTGAAGACCCCGGGCGTGCGCGCCATATTCAACGGGGCTGTATATGAGGGCGCGGAGGGCATCAGGAGACACTACACCGGGCTGCTTCAGGCGGCTGAAAAGAATGTTACGGGAAGGCTCTACGCCCACGAGCTCCTCACACCGGCCATTGAGGTCGCAAAGGACAACGAGAGCGCCAAGGCATATTTTTCCAGCCTTGGCTTTGAGACCCTTGTGATGCCGGACGGCAGGCGCAGGTCCCTGTGGAGCTTCTGTAAATTCCGCTTCGGCTTTGTAAAGGAAGAGGGTGAGTGGCGGATATACAGGTTTGACATGCACGGGACATTTAACACGCCCTTTGATGGGCCGGGCTGGTCTGAGGAGCCCTATCTGATCGGGTTTGCCAGTAAAGACGTGGATAATGCAGACCCGAGATGGACGCCCAATGCGGTTATTAACCGCGATGAGGAGGGGAACCCCCTCTATGTCCCGCTTCGCACGGACACGCCCTATTGTGATATACACAACTTCCAGCCCGAGTTTATAAGGCCCTATAACACATGGGACGAGGGCCGGGAGGAGCTCTACAGCGGCCGGAACTTCAAGCCGGGAGGGCCTGAGGCCATGAGCGCCATGAAGACGGACTCTAAGGCTGCCTATGTAAAAGAGCCATTCCGTAGTCCCGCGAAACCGGAGGAATACCCTGAACCTATGGTGATAACGGATTGAGATTGTTTAAGCATATTCACCGCGGAGACGCGAAGGTCGCGGAATTTTTGACCAAATAAAAAACTTAAACATTGAACATCCAACATTGAACGTCGAATGATAAATAGAAAAAACTCGAATAAAATTACATCTGCCTTCTTGGGGCAGGATTGATTAATCTGGAATTTTGCATATGGAAATGGAACTGAAACTTGGCAAACCAAAGGGGACCGGCAGCAGGTCCTATGAAGAATGGCTGGGCAAGGCACCTGAATTTGACCATATTGACGTTGAACTTGAGGCGGATGTAGTTGTCTGCGGCGGGGGGCTTTCGGGTGTGGCCGCGACCCGAGCCGCCGTTGAGCAGGGGGCGTCCGTTATCCAGTTTGAGAAGACCGAAAAGCTCCAGTCACGTTTCGGGGATTTCGGCTCCATAGGCAGCATGGTCGCGGAGAGGTGGGGACGGAAGGGCAAGGATCTAAAGCAGGGCATAATGAAACACTTTATGAAGGAGACCTCCTACTGGCCAAGACAGCGCATCCTGAAATACTGGCTGGACAACAGCGGGCCGGCCCTTGACTGGTATCTGGAAGCTAAACCCGACCTTTATATCCTTGCAAGGACCACGGACCCGATCCCGGAGGGTGTTAAGGTGTGGCTCCAGCCCGCCCGTTATCCCGGGCCCATGGAAAAGTATGATCCTGACAGCGACAATTATCCATCCTATCAGATAACAGTCCAGTTCCGGCCTACCCATGAGACTGTTTTATTGGCCAACTACAGGCTCGCCTGTGAAAAGGGCAATGTGCATACATTATTCAAGACCCCTGTCAGGAAGCTTATTACCGGCGGTAATGGCCGTGTTATCGGGGTGATTGCTCAGGGCTATGACGGCAAGGTCTATAAGGCAATGGCTGGAAGAGGTGTTGTCCTGGCAACCGGCGACTACTCCGGCAACCTGGACATCCTCTATTATTACTGCCCCTGGCTGCGCAACAACCCCAACATATACACGGCAATCGACCCTGAAGGCTATCTCGCAGATACGGGTGACGGACACCGCATGGGCATATGGATCGGCGCCCGAATGGAACGAGGCCCGCATGCGCCCAATGTCCACAACATGGGAGGGCCCCTGGGAGTGGCGCCTTATCTTCAGCTGGACCTTAATGGTGAACGCTTTATGAACGAGGATGTCTCAGGTCAGCAGATCGAGAATCAGCTTGCGGTCCTGCCGGGCAATACCTCATGGCAGATATTTGACAGCGCCTGGCCCGATCAGCTTAAACATATGTCTCCCGGCCATGGATGCGTCTGCATGTGGATTGACGATGAGGACGTAACCGCCAGGAGGGTCAATCATACCCTTGCCCCTAACGACGGCTATACCACACCCGGCACAGTGGAAAAGGCCGCCTCCGGCAAGTATGCAGGCGGCGATGGCGGGGCTGGCGGCGCACCAACCATCAAGTCCGATACTATTGAGGGGCTGGTGGAGAAGATGGGCCTCCCAAGAGAAAAGGCCATTGCCTCTATCCGGCGCTACAATGAGCTTACCGGGAAGGGGAATGATGAAGACTTCGGCAAGACTGCGTCCCGCATGTTTCCTCTTGAAAATCCCCCATTTTATGCGTGCAAGCTTACTCCGGCCCCCCTGCTGGTCTCCATGAGCGGGCTTGAGAGCGATCACCACAGCCGTTGCCTTAATTCCGAGGGCTATCCCATTCCGGGTCTCTATGTATGCGGCAATGTGCAGGGCGGGCGCTTTTCCATCGAGTACCCGATAACCGTCCCGGGCATGAGCCATTCCATGGCCCTGACCTTCGGGCGGCTGGCAGGCATGAATGCCGCCAAAGGATATTAATCGGGATTCAGCACCCTTAACATCTCCTTAAATATATGGGGGTTTGCCGCTACGATGGTCTTTTGAAAGGGTGAATAGGCGTTGCCGTTGTAGTCGCTCAGCAGGCCCCCTGCCTCCTGAACAACAAGGCTCCCCGCGGCTGTATCCCAGGGATTCAGGCCCTGCTCCCAGAAGCCGTCAAATCTGCCCGAGGCTACGTAGCAGAGGTCTATTGCCGCCGCGCCCGGCCTCCTAACGCCCTGGGCGCCTACGATCATCCTTGTAAACAGGTCTATCACGCCTTCATGGTCCCTGTAGATGGTATAGGGAAACCCCGTGGCTAGGAGTGATTCCTTAAGTGTTTGGGTTTGAGACACCTTGATGGGCCTCCCGTTTAAAAAGGCCCCTTGATCCTTAACAGCCTCAAAGTGTTCGTTCAGGACAGGATTAAAGACATGTCCCAGGACTGTCTTTCCCTTGACCTGAAGGGCGATGGATACGGCAAAAAAGGGGAAGGAATGTGCGTAATTGGTCGTGCCATCCAAAGGGTCAATCATCCATAACCGTTCGGAATTATTATCGATCTCACCCGATTCCTCGCTCAGGATGCCGTCATCCGGAAAATTTTCACGGATAATCTCAAGTATCGCCTTTTCTGAACTGATGTCCGCCTCTGTGACGAGGTCAATCTCCCCTTTTTTATTTATGCCTTTCAGGTTCCCGAACAGCCCGGTCAGGACCTCCCCTGCCTCTTTCACTGCCTGGTTGGTCACAGTAGATTCCTTTTCCCACATAATCTCCTCCGTTGTCTTCAGTAGTTTTTATCATGTATTAAAACTGCTTGACAACATTTGTTTTAAATGATAGCAAAATTGTTTTTTATAACTCCTTGTTCCGTTTTTTCCTGTTTTTTGTTGTTCAGGTTAATCCGATGTCCTGTGCAGATATCTGATAAATGAAAACAGGATCTTATGGGACCGATGATTATTTTTAAAAGCCCGAAAGGAGAAGATTAATGAGGCATTATGAAATAATTTATATTATCAACCCCAATGAGAGTGACGACGAGTTTAATGCAATAGCAGAGAAGTACAATAACCTGATAGTGAACCGGAAAGGTGTTATTATCAAGACCCAGAAATGGGGCAAGCAGAGACTTGCATATACCGTAAAGAAATTTAATAACGGTTTCTATGTCCTGGTTGACTTCTGCGCAAACCCCGGAGTTACCGCCGAACTCGAGAGAAGCCTTAACCTTGACGACAGAATTATCAAGTATCAGACCGTAAAGCTCTCCAACAAGGCCGATCCACAGGAACTGATTGATAAAGAGCAAGAGGCGCAAAAAGAGGCTGCCTTGATTGCAGACCGTGAGGTGGTTGAGAAAACCAAAACCGAGGCAGAGGCAGAAGGCCCCAAGTCTGCGGACGCAGATGAGAGTGAGGTGGAAAATGGATAGAGATAGAGATAGAGATAATGACAAGTTTCCAAAAGGGGGAATGGCTTTTCACAGAAGGAAGGTCTGCAGGTTTTGCGCTGACAGCAGTCTTAAAATAGATTACAAGGACCTTAGATTGTTAAGATCATTTACCACGGAACGGGGCAAGATCGTGCCGAGAAGGATCTCTGGCAATTGCGCCAAGCACCAGAGGATACTTACGGTGGCAGTAAAAAGGGCAAGAAAGATCGCCTTTTTGCCCTATACCACAGCGACTATCAGGTAGTTGAAGAGATTTTATCCTGCTTGTATATCAGTGGAATGCCTCCCGGGACCGGACGCGTCTTTAGGCATATAATGTCCCTGTGGACCTTTTAGGAATTGCCGGCCTGAAAAGATATGAAAACTGCTAATATCATCGGGTTTGCCGGTTCAGTCATCCTTCTTCTGTCAATCTCTGTCTGGATGCCGGTAATCGGCCCTTTTTTCAGCTTGATAATACCGCTCCCCTTTATCTTTTATTTTTACAGACTGGAAATAAAAGAGGGCTTGATTAATGGCGTTATAATCCTCTTTATTGTCTGGCTGACGGGAAAGGTCACAGGGCATCCTTATATGTTCCTGATTTGCCTTGAATTCGGTATTGTCGGCCTTGTTGTCTCAGAGTTGTTTAAAAGGCGCCTCTCAATAGGGGCAACGGTCTTCTGGGGGACCGCGGCCATGCTTTTCATGGGTGCGATTTTTCTTTTTCTGACAGGGATGTCCGAAGGAAGCGGACCTTTTGATATGATACTCGGGTATCTTAAGGCCGGCCTCGATCAGACGGTCGGTATTTATGAACAGTCGGGGATCGAGCAGGAAAAGTTAGAACAGATCAGACAGGCATTGGATCTGCTCGGCAGGTTGATCGCCAGGATCTTTCCTGCCCTGGTTATTGTAAGTACGGGGCTTGTAATATGGCTTAACGTAATACTCAGCAGGCCTGTTTTTAGACTGGGGAGACTGGATTATCCGCCCTCAGGTGACGCCGACAGGTGGCGCGCCCCTGAATTCCTGGTCTGGGGCATCATCGTATCAGGATTTGCTTTATTTTTGCCCTCAACAGGTATAAAATTTGTTGCTGAAAATCTGCTGGTTGTTCTGTCGGTGATATATGTCTTCCACGGCCTGTCCGTATTAATGTTCTTTTTCAATAAATACAGAATACCCGGATGGGCCAGGGCAGGGATATATTTTCTTATCCTTTTACAGCAGGCATTCCTTGTCATGCTGGCCTTTGTCGGGCTCTTTGATCAGTGGGCGGACTTTAGAAAGATACATAAAAAGATGGAGGAAATTCAATGAAAGTAATATTAAAACGGGATCTGGATGATCTGGGGCTGGAAGGCGCCATTGTTAATGTTAAAGAAGGTTATGCCAGGAATTATCTTATTCCAAAGGGATTCGCCCTTGTTGCCGACAATCGAAATATCCAGCTTATGGAGATGCAGAAGAAAAAGATTGAGACCAACAGGATAAAGGCAAAAGAAGATGCAGAAAAGGCGGCAAAGGACCTTGAGGGAATTGTTATAACCATAGCACATAAGGTCGGCGAGGAAGAGAAGTTGTTCGGTTCCGTTACCAGTATGGATATAGCCGATGAGATGGAGAAAAAGGGGATATCCATAGACAGGAAAAAGATCCTTCTGGAAAAGCCCATAAAAACCCTAGGGGAGTATGACGTTCCGGTAAAGCTGCATTCACAGGTCACAGGGTCAATAAAGGTTATGGTTATTGCAGGGGAATAGGTTTTACCCCGGCCAACCTGAAACAAAGGTTTGACATGGCTCAGGCAATTGAAAAAACAGCGCCTGTTTCAATAAAGGTACCTCCGCATAACATGGAGGCTGAACAGGCAATCCTGGGCGGGATACTCATCAATAATGACGCCATGAACCAGATCATGGACATCCTGACCCCGGAATGCTTCTACCGCGAAGCGCACATGCATCTTTTTGAAGGCATGATCAACCTTTATAATAATGATGAGCCGGTTGATCTTATCACCCTTTCACAGCACCTCAGGCATAAGGAACTGCTAGAAAAGGCAGGAGGAGCGGATTATCTTGCCTCCCTTGTGGACGCGGTTTCCACTTCTGCCGGCATAACTTACCACGCGGAGATTGTAAGAGAGCTTTACATAAGGCGGAAACTGCTTTTACAGTGTTCCGCCATAGCCGAGGATTGTCTCCAGAACTGGCACTCTACCGAAGAGCTGCTGGACAGCGCCGAACAATCAATATTTGATATCCGTCAGGAAAAACTCAGCGAGGGATTTTCACCCCTCGAAGATATCATCAAGGGCAGTTTTAAAAAGCTTGAAAGCGTGTCTGAGAATGAAGGCTTTGTAACCGGAGTCCCAACTGATTTCGCCGACTTTGATCGTCTTACGGCAGGACTTCAGCCTTCGGATCTGATAATCCTCGCGGCCAGACCGAGTATGGGGAAGACGGCCCTGGCCCTTAATATCGCCTATAATGCCGCCAAGAGGACAGGCAGGGGAGTTGCGATATTCTCCCTTGAGATGTCAAAGACACAGCTTGGCATGAGACTTCTTGGTTTCGAGGCAATGATTAATGCCACAAAGCTCCGTACAGGCACCTTGAGAGACTCGGACTGGACAAACCTTACAAATGCCGCCAATCAGTTGTCCGAACTGCCTTTGTACATAGACGACACATCAGGCATAAGTGTGCTGGACATGAAGGCCCGGTGCAGGCGGCTGGCGAAAAAAGGGCCCCTGGGCATGGTTGTTGTGGACTACCTTCAGCTTATACAGGGTAGGAGATCCGCAGAGTCCAGACAGCTGGAGATATCGGAGATATCCAGGTCCCTCAAGGCCCTTGCAAAGGACCTCAATGTGCCTGTTCTGGCCCTCTCCCAGCTTAACAGGAAGGTTGAGGACCGTCCCAACAAGAGGCCTCAGTTGAATGACCTCAGGGAAAGCGGCGCCATAGAACAGGATGCCGATGTCATCGCCTTTATATACAGGGATGAGGTCTATAACCCGGCAACAGAGGAAAACAGGAATGTGGCAGAGATCATCCTTGCCAAGCAGAGAAACGGACCCACAGGTTACTTCAAATTGACATTTCAGGCTGAATTCACCAGGTTCAGGGATCATCAGGGCGATAATTATTACCCTCAGTATGCCCAGGGGGACTAGAATATAGATAAGATATTCGGCAAAACAAGCGGCCTTAAAGCAAGCCAACTTAAATTTCTTCAGAATATCTACAGGCGAAGGAGCCCCGCTCACGAGGTGGTATCCAGGGAGGCCCTGCGACGGATAGCAGCCATATCTTCAGAGACAAAGCGACAGGTAGGCATGCTCATTACGCGGAGCGGCGATGTTGCCTGTGTCGTCATAGGCGATGACAAACGGATATCCATCCCTGACTTGGCCGGGTACAGGTCGGCAGGCAGCAGACTTAATGGCCTGAGATTCATCCACACTCATCTGCACAACGAACCAATTTCACAGGAAGACCTTTCCGATCTCGTCCTGCTCGGCTTGGACATGATGGCGACTGTCCAGGTTGATCCTGAAGGCATACCGGGACGCATAGACTGCGCGCATATCCTTCCCAAGAATATAGGCAACAGGGGCTGGGACATCACCAGCGTCCCTGACTCAGGGCAGCTTAATATTGATTTCACGGAGCTGATCAGGGCGTTAGAGGATGAGCTTGCAAGGACAGACAGGAGGCCTACCCTTGAAAAAAAGGAGAAAGCAGTTCTTGTTTCCGCCATAACCGGCCCTACGGGTCCTGCAAATGAATCTCTGAATGAATTAAGGGCGCTGGCAATATCAAATGACCTGGTTGTGGCCGGCGTCGTGGTCCAGCGCCTCGATAAACCTGATCCGCGGTTCTTTATAGGCAGGGGAAAACTGAGTGAACTGGCCCTTAAATGCACACAGACAGGCGCCGGCCTGCTTATCTTTGACAACGAACTGACCCCGAACCAGATAAAAAGCCTGACCGATTACACGGAACTGAGGATCATAGACAGGAGCCAGCTCATACTTGACATATTCGCAAGGCGCGCGGTTACGAGGGAGGGCAAGATACAGGTGGAGCTCGCGCAGTTGAAATATCTGCTGCCCAGGCTTGCGGAAAAGAATACAGCCATGTCGAGATTAACAGGAGGCATAGGCGCGAGGGGCCCAGGGGAGACAAAGCTGGAGATCAACCGCAGGAGGGCCAGGGAAAGGATAATCAACCTGAACAGGGAGCTTGAGAAGATAAGGCAGCAGCGGCAGGACAGAAGAAGGCTGAGGACATCCCGGAGGGTCCCGGTGATCTCCATCGTGGGTTACACCAACGCGGGAAAGTCAACCCTTTTAAACACCCTTACAAACAGCAGCGTGGGGGCAAGGGACCGTCTTTTTGAGACACTTGACCCGAGCAGCAGGAGGCTGAGGTTTCCAAGGGAAAGGGAGGTGATTATTACGGATACTGTGGGATTTATCAGGGCGCTTCCCAAAAGTCTTATGGAGGCCTTTGCGGCAACCCTGGAGGAACTCCATGACGCCGACCTCCTGCTTCATGTGGCGGATGCGGCAAACCCGAGGATGGAGGAGCAGATAAAGACCGTTGAAGAGGTTTTGCTTCAGCTTGATCTTAAGGAGATCCCGTGCATCACGGTTTTCAACAAATCCGATCTTATCCCGCCGGAGGAGGCCATTTCAATAGCGCGGCTGAGGGACGGCGTCCCCATATCCGCCCTTGACCGCAAAAGCCTTACCCCTCTCCTGACAAGTATTGAAGATTTTCTCTGGAACCATGGGGATAGCTGATCCCATACCGTTTCTTAAAAAAACGGGAATTACCGTGCCCGGGGACCATATGCCTGTGGCGTTTGATTGGATCGCGGAACACGTGACCGGCAGCGGCATAGTGATAACCGCCGGTATCCCCTAGCTTTTCACTGCTTGAAAAACAGGCCCGTGTTATAGGTCCGAAAGGACATGCCTTCACCGAGGAGACGCCCTCGCAACCCGCGAGGTGATGAATCACCTGAGGGACCTTGGCGAAGCACAGACCTTTCAGGCGCCCTTTGATAAACGCGGCCATCCCTGGTTTCTGCATATATTTATTTGATATTGGATGTTCGACGTCCATCCTTCTAATAGCCGATCTGGTCGGACCTCATGTCTCTATCTTATTATCCTTGACTCCCAAATAAAATAGTCCGATTATG
>JAFGIC010000130.1 GCA_016929815.1 Deltaproteobacteria bacterium | reverse complement strand
TAATATGTAAGAGAGGTGTAACAGGTCGTAACAACAGAAAATATTAAAGAATATTGTGTGCGGCAATGTGAGGCGAATGTGATGATAGTCCTATGAAATGCACATAATGTGCGAAGAATCCATTATTCAAGGCACCTATATGCAATCAAGGGCTGACAGCCGGGCGTCTTATATGCCATGGCTTTTAGGGAAAGCCGGATTGGTCGGCTTTATCATAAACGACAATTTATCTAGGAGGAAAGCAATGAAAAAACGGTATTTTTATTATCTTTTAACATTAACAATCGGATTCATTATTGCCCTTGGCGACGCGTCCGCTCTGTTTGCCCAGGAAACCGCAACTGATGAATTCACGCTCGAGGAGATCACAGTCACGGCCCAGAAGCGTGAAGAGAATCAGCAGAGGGTCCCGATTGCCATGGAGGTTATTTCAGGCGAGGCGTTGAAGGAGATCGGCAAGAATGATATAGACCAGATCCTTTCAACGGTCTCCAGCGTAATAATCAACAAGGCTGTGGACGGGATGAGGGTAACGCTCCGTGGTATGGCCAATGACCAGAACAATTTCGGCGGGATGCAGGCATCCACTCCGACTGTTGCCGTAAACATGGATGGGGCCTTTACCCAGAGGAATGCGGCAGGAAACAACCTTTATGATATCGAGCGCGTGGAGGTCCTCTATGGGCCACAGAGTACAATGTATTCCTCATCTACTCCTGGTGGTGTAGTAAACGTAATAACCGCCAGCCCGAAGCTTGACAAGTTTGAGGGGTCGGTCACACTCGAAGGCGGCAATTATAATTTAAAGAATGGCCAGCTTTCATTAAATGTTCCTGTCATGAGCAAGCTGGCTATGAGGGTAGCCGCCAACATGAGTAAAAGAGACGGATATCTAAGCAACGGGGCAGAGGATGAGGACACCAAGTCAGTGCGCCTAAAGGCCCTGTATCAGGCAAATGAGGATCTCTCCTTTCAGCTCATAGGTGAATATTCGAAGTCGGCAGGCCAGGGATTCGGCGGTGTTGACCTTTTTATAGACCAAGATGACGTGGATAATCCATGGATAGCACAGCAGAGCGAGCAGGGGGGCAAACCCAATGAGGACTCGATCAATAAAAAGTATTCAGGCCGCATAGACTGGGACCTGGGTTTTGCGTCGCTGGCAATAGTGCCGTCCTACACCCCGCGCGACAGCGAGAACACAACGGTGCAGACCTCCAGGGACGGGAGCTATGAGACCTCAAACTGGAGAAACATGTTCGGAGACGAGAAGAGCGTGGAGGCGCGCATGACATCAGGCCCTGACGCCCCCTTTACATGGATCTTCGGGCTTACCTATTACCATTCATGGGAGCAGGTCTATAGCGATTCAACCCGTCTTGACAATGGGGAGCTTGACAGCTATACGGACAGGTATCAGAACAACAGGTCCAAGGCGGTCTTCGGCAATGTAACATACCCGGTAACGGACAGGTTCCGTGCAACAGCTGGCATGCGATATACAGACGAATCGAACTATTCCTATAACCTGGAAAGCGGGAGGAATATGGACGAGTACGGAAATCCTCAGCCTGAGATCGTCAACATGCAGTACAGCGACCCTGACTTCAAGGTGGGCATTGAGTATGATCTGGCGGAAAATTCCATGCTTTATTCGGATTTTTCAACCAGCTACAGGACTCAGGGAATGGCCTATGACGAAAACGGCGATCCGCTGCCCCCGGAAAAGCTCAAGTCGCTCACCGTCGGCTCCAAGAACAGGTTCTTCGGGAACAGGATGCAGGTTAATGCTGCCGCCTATTATTACTGGTATAAAAACTACCTGGCAACGACAGGAGTGGATACCCTGGCGGATGACTATGTAGGCGTCAGCCCCCAGACCGGTTTGCCGGTTACGGCCGCCAATGGTGTGCTTGAATATACCGATGTTGACGGCGACGGTGAATTTACTCCCGGGACTGATATACCGCTTGACACCGGAAGGTCAATGGACCAGAACGCCAAGCAGGTCGGTGATGCCAAGGTCTATGGGATTGATATCTCGACCAACACGATGGTCACACAGAGATTAAAGGTGGATTTTTCAGTATCGTACCTTAAAAAGACGTTTACGGATCTCTTCTTTGATTTCAACAATATCACCAACGCACTGGGCATTGATGACCTGGATTACAGCGGAAGGGAATTTACATACGCCCCGCACTGGACACTGAACCTCGGGTTCAGCTATGTTATCCCTATGGGAAGTTACGGCACATTGACCCCGAGCTTTGATACCAAATACCAGACATCCTATAATATGTATATGCTTGATGTGGTTACAGGAATAAGCCGTGATGCTACAACAGGCGTAGCTTCCGTTACATTGAATGACATAGGCGATTACACTATACAGGAGGCCTATCATATAAGCAATTTTAATATGGTATATGCCCCCAACAGCGGTAAATGGACACTCTCAGGCTATGTTAAAAACCTGGAAAATTATGCCGTTAAACGGAGCATCATGATAATGGGCAATGCCAGTGATATGATGATCGGACCGCCCAGGACCTATGGCGGCGTTTTAACTGTCAGGTTCTAATAATAAATAATCCTTAACCAGCCCCGGCGACTGTTGTTTTATTGGGGCTGGTTTTTTATTCCCATCTCATTTCCCCGAGACGCGATTTCCAATTCACCCGTCATCTGTTATGAAATGTATTTGATTGTTTTCGCGGATTAATGAATAATACTGTCTGAAAGGAATAAAGAAAATGAAGAGGACCACAAACGCGGATAAGGCGGAGATCATTATAAAACGGAGACGTCCTGCCGACCATGAAAAGCGCGCCGTGCCTCCGCAGAAGTTTAATGAAGATCTCCGTGAGGGACGGAAGGTGTCGTTGATAATAGGCCAGGAGACGGATAAAGGCTTTAAGGCCCTTATTAATAACAGGCTTGAGGGCTTCCTTTATAAAAATGAGGTATTTCAACCCCTGGAAAAGGGGCAGAAGGTGGAAGGCTTTATAAAGAAGATCAGGGATGATAAAAAGATAGATCTCTCTCTTTACAAGCCGGGTTATAAAAAGGTTGATGCGCTATCGGAGAGGATCATTAAAAGGCTCAGGGGGGGAGGGGGATTTATTCCTGTTACTGACAAAAGCTCCCCGGCGGTTATCTCCGAACTTTTCGGCGTCAGCAAGAAGACATATAAGATGGTTATCGGGGGCCTGTATAAAAAGAGGATTATCCTGATCGAAGATGACGGGATAAGGCTTAAAAACGAGGCGCACCCTCCTTCGCCCCACGGGTTACGGCGGGCAGGAGGCGCAAGGCGCAGGGCTCAAGATAAAAACAATGAATGAATCTTTTCCTTGCGCCTTGCGCCCTGAGCCTTGCACCTAGGCGCTTACATCACATCCTTGTCGCTTTCTTCTATTGCCCTGTCAATCTCCGCCTTGAGCTGGGGGGGAAGCCCCGGTATATCGACGCTTAAAAATCCCCGGACAATGGTCGAGGTAGCCTCGTCCCGGCTCAGTCCCCTGGACATAAGATACTGTATTTCATCCTGGGCGATCTTTCCGACCGCGGCCTCATGGGACATCTCAACTCCTTCCACATGGGCGGTCAACTGCGGTATAGCGTCCAGGGTGCCGCCGTTGATTAAAAGTCCCCTGCACTCCAGGTGGGCCTTGATATCAGGGGCATCGCCTATAAGATGACCCCTGTTTATAACATTTCCGCCGTTGCTGATGGATCTTGCTATGATCTCAGCCCTGCTGCCGGACTCCTTGAGCACGATTTTTCCCCCGATGTCATAGTTTGATCCCGGACTTCCGACAATGATACTATAGAACCTGGCAACCGAGTCCCTGCCAACGAGATCGGTAACAGGATAAGTCTGCAGCGACTTGACCGGCTTCATGCAAATATAGTTGTTCAGGAAAAGCCCCCCCTCTTCCACACGTGCAACCGAACGGGGCCTCACGACCATCTCTTCGCCAAAGTTGTGTATCATGGTAAAGCTCAGTTTTGCGTTTTTCTTGATGAAAAATTCCGATACGCCCACGTGCAGGCCGGTCTTCATTTGGGGCGAACTGGCGCAGCCTGTAATCATGTGAAGTTCCGATCCCTCTTCGGCTATTATTATATTATGGACGTTTTGCTGAAGCCCGTCCTTTTCCAGGTAAAGACATGCCTGTACAGGATAAACGGATTTGCTGCCGGGAAGGGCTCGGACTACGTAGCCGTCGTGCAGGTCCAGCTCCGCGGCGGCTGTGTATTTGTCCGAATCAACGGAGGCGAGTTTCCAGTAGTACTCCTCGATCCAGTCATATTTTTCCAGGGCCTGTGTCATGGGGATAACCTCAATCCCGTCCTGCCTGGCGTGGCAGTGTATTACCTGGGTATCCTTCTGGAAAAACGTGCCGCCCCTGTCCTTTTTGGTCACATCGATCCCTGTCATGTTCAGGAGATGCTGCTCCGTTTCGGGCATTTTGCACAGGTCTTCGTCCGCCATGTATGCATGCGGCACCGGGGCCACGGTATATTCTTTAAGGTCAATATCAGGGCCTATCGACGCATGTTTGTCTTTGGCTTTTTCGGCCTTTTCCTTTAATCGTTTTCTGTCATACATCTCACGCACTCCTCATAACCTGTTTGTCCTATGCATCTTAATATCTCACGGGGGTTTTCCACGCTGCTCAGCATGCCGTCAAACAGAACCTGTCCCTTGTCGGCAGTGACGTAGTCAAATATGTAACCCGTGTGTGTTATGATAAGCCCCATCTTTTTCCTCTCATGCTTTGTCTGTAATATGGATTTCCCCTCCTCATGAAAGCCGTTTCTCTGGAGCATTGCGGCAATGGTCTTGCCCACAAGGGCCATATTTTCCATATCAACGCCGGACTCGGGCTCATCGAAAAGCATGAGATCAGGGTCCTGGGCCATAAGCTGGAGCAGTTCCGACCGTTTGATTTCGCCCCCTGAAAAGCCTGCATTAATATCCCTGTCCAGGAAATTACTGAAATTGATGCGTCCGGCAAGTTTCTCCTCATCAACCTTTCCTTTGCCGCACAGGTGTATCATCTGGCGGGTCTTAAGGCCGTTTATGGTGGGGGGGCGCTGGTAGGACATCCCGATCCCCAGCTGTGCCCTCTCGTTTATAGGCATATATGTAATATCCTCCCCCTTGAACATGATTTTCCCCGACAGCACCTTGTACTGGGGGTAGCCCATAATGGCCATTAGGAGGGATGTCTTGCCCGAACCGTTGGGGCCGAAGAGGGCATGTGTCTCGCCCTGCTTTATTTCGAGGTCTATATGCTTTAAAATGATCTTATTTGCAAGCTCCACCTGCAGATCTTCAATAACAAGCATGGCAATTCTCCTGTCTTAAATTTATATATCTATACACCAGAAATAAAAAAATTGCATTTTATTTTATAAACTGCTTGACAAGTAATTCGTGATATTTGATTGTTTATATAGGCCTTTTACTGACTAAAATCACTGATTCTTTATCTTAATTACTTTCTGATGATGGGAGCAATTTTACAATGAATATTAATGAGATCACAGACCTTTTAAGAGGAATAGCGTACACAACAGGCATATTTAATTTCGAATGGAAATTGATTGTAATGTGGGGCATCGGATCGCTTTTTATGTATCTTGCCATAGCAAAAAAGTATGAACCGCTCCTTCTTTTGCCCATAGGCTTCGGCATCTTTGTAGTTAATTTCCCGCTTGTCCCCCTCATGGGTTATGCGGACGGCCATGCGGAACTCCTGCGCGTATTCTATCACTACGGCCTTGAATGGGAGGTTATCCCCTGTGTCATCTTTCTGGGGCTCGGGGCCATGACGGATTTTGGCCCTCTTATCGCCAATCCCAAGACGCTGCTGATAGGTGCGGGGGCTCAACTCGGCGTCTTTGTCACCTTTACTGGGACTATCCTTGCAGGTTTTACCCTTAAGGAAGCCGCATCGGTGGGTATTATAGGAGGGGCAGACGGTCCCACAACCATATATCTTACACAGCACCTGGCGCCTCAGCTTCTTGGGCCGAACGCCCTGGCCGCTTATTCATATATGGCCATGGTACCCCTTATTCAGCCCTTTATCATGAAAATGATGACAACACACAAGGAAAGAAAGATACGCATGCGCCAGTTAAGGCCGGTTTCAAAAAAAGAGAAGATATTTTTTCCTCTTGTAACAGTCGGTATAATAGCCCTTCTTGTGCCGTCGGTTATTCCGCTTATGGGGATGTTTATGCTCGGCAACCTGATGAAGGAGAGCGGTGTTGTTGACAGGCTGGTTAATACCTCTCAGGATGCCCTTATGAATATCATGACCGTATTCCTCGGGATCTCAGTTGGGGCCACAATGTCCGCTGACAACTTCCTGAGCTGGAAGCCGCTGTTTATTTTCAGCCTTGGGCTTATTGATTTTGCTGTATGCACAATGGGGGGGATACTCACTGTGAAGGCCATGAACCTGTTTTTAAAAGATAAGATCAATCCGCTTATCGGATCGGCAGGGGTATCAGCGGTTCCAATGGCTGCCCGCGTATCTCAGGTAGAGGGTCTGAAATATGACAAGCAAAATCATCTCCTGATGCATGCAGTTGGCCCGAACCTAGCCGGTGTGATAGGTTCCGCCGCTGCCGCCGGGATGTTTATAGCGATGTTTGATTAGTCCATTGATCTCTATGTTAAAAAGGAATAACAATATGAAAAAAATATTTTTAACAGCAGTGTTTTTCTTGATTTCCACGGCGTGTTTCGCCTCAGTCAATGATTTTCTCGGCGTCCCGGTCATGCCAGGCGGCACTATAATCAATCAAACAGACGATCAACTGGAGGTGACGACCGATATGACCCATGACCAGGTCCTGGCCTTTTATAGGGAGACGCTGGAGGGGCAGCCTGACATAAATTACCGTGACTGGAAGGTGGCCACCTATATTGAAGACGATGGAAAGCAGGGCTGGCATTCAATAACCATACTAAAGAAAGGTTCAGAGGGGACTTCCGTAACAATTGCCAGAGACAGCTGGACGTGGATTATAGGCACCCTGGTGCTCAGATATATCGGAGTGTTTGTGGTATTGCTGATCCTGTTTCTGGGGATGAGCATTTCAGGGAAGATTATCTCCATGTCATTGGCAAAGGCGCAGGCAAAATAAATAAAAAGCCCTTCCATACTTGACTATGGAAGGGCTTTTTATCTAAATCAACTCTTCAGGAATTGTCAATCCACCGCGAAAGTGTGGGAATTGATAATGCTAAAAGTTATTGAAGGACAATTAAGACAGCGTCTGCCTCTATAGTGTCGCCTTTCTTGCATTTAACCTCTTTAACAGTCCCGGACCCTGTCGAGACTACAGGGAGTTCCATTTTCATTGCCTCAAGCACGATCACCTCATCATCTTCGTTGACGGTATCCCCGGGTTTTACCTTTACTTCCAGTACCTTTCCCCCCATCGGCGCAGTAATTTCACTCACGATCAATTCCTCCTTATATATTATTATGCGACTGTTGACTTTCCAATCAGATAGAGTATTCTTTATTACCGTTTATTTGCATAATGTCAAGGATAAATTAATATCCGGCAATATCCGGCTGGAATCTCCCGATTATATCCCCTGAAAATAAATTATTGACATCTTTATGATTATGTATAGATTACCGTCTAAATTTTTGATCTACATGATCGACAAGGAGAAAATTATGTTGCAAATAACGGAAAAGGCAAATGAAATGATCGGCAGTTTTTTGAAGGACAGGGAAGATCCTTCCTGTATAAGGATATACCTGGCGCAGGCAGGCTGATCCGGTCCCTCGCTGGGTATGGCTCTGGATGAGCCTAATGTTAACGATGAGGTAATAACATATAAGGATATTACATACCTTATTGAAAAGGATCTTTACAATCAGGTGAAACCTATAAACATTGATTTTGTCGAATCTGCCATGGGTTCAGGTTTTTCCATAATATCGAAATTGTCAATGGGAAATTCCTGCGGCTCATGCAGCTGCTCGTAATTCAAAGGCTGGGAAGCTGGAAGGCTAAAAGGCTTGGAAGCCTGGCAACCTCCAGCTGCCTGGCCTTGGATTTCTACCTTCCCTTTTAGCTTCCCGGCCTTCCAGCATCCCAGTTTCTCAGAACGCCCCCAACTGGCATGAAGAGACCTTTATCCCAAGCCTTTCACAGGCGGAGGCTACCTCCATTTTGCCGGTGCCCAGCCTCTCGGCTATATTCCAGGCATCCCTGCATGTAATCTTAGCGTCCCTAATGTTTTCACGAATTGCCTTTTCCATCGAAGGGGGGACATTCTCCATGGATTTGATAAACTTTTTATTTTTACCATAGCCGAATATCCCCATCCGGCATTTTGAGATCTTTATATCGAGAAGAGCAAGGGCAACCCCAACTTCAGCAGGTGTTGCACCAGCGTCTTCAGCTATCTTAAATGCAACCGCGCAGGGCAGTTTCCCTTCAGATGCCGTATTTTTAATAATCTCGGCAAGAACTGGATCTATTTTAGTTC
>JAFGIC010000129.1 GCA_016929815.1 Deltaproteobacteria bacterium | reverse complement strand
GACAGCCCTTTGCCCTGCTGATTGGAGTTACAGAGGACAATGTCGAGGAATCCCTCAGAGAAGTCCGACGCGCAATGTTTTCCAAGGCAATTACCGGTGCAAGGAAAAAAGCAGCCTTAAACCATCCAAAAGAAATTGATATTGCAAACGAAATCAAAAAAAGCAGAAAGAGCCGCGGAGTGATATGAAAATTGTCTTAGATACCGATGTCCTTGTTTCCGGCATGCTGAATCCCTCCGGCCCTCCGGGACGGATCGTCGATTTTTTAAGGACCGATGTTGTGCAGCTCGTTGTTGATGACAGGATAGTTGCCGAATATTCGGATGTTCTCAGGAGAGACTATTTCTTAAAATACTTCAGCAGGTCGGACAGTGAGGATATTATCGATTACCTCTCTAAAAACTCCCACTACTCATCAAGCAGTGTGGTTATTCATAATATGCCGGATGAAGGCGACGCACCTTTTCTTGAAATGGCCATAACCGAAGATGTGCCGTTGGTTACGGGCAATCTAAAACACTTCCCGGAAAAATTGAGAAAAGGTTGTACTGTATTGTCTCCGATGCAATTCCTTAAAAGGTATTTCTGACATAAGATGATCCAGCGAGGTCAAACGAGTCTCAATGGGGAATTTAATCCAAGAAGATCAAGACAGGGGGCAGTTAAATGAAAAGGATACTTAAAAAACAGTCAATACTAATCACTTCTTTGTTTCTGTTTTCAGGAGTCATAATCCTGACTCAATGCACAAAATCAGCGCCTCAGCTCGGCAAGACATCCATAAAGGATGTTATCGGAGCCATGACACTGGGGGAAAGGCATCCCTTGTGGTAGGCAAGGGGATGTCTATGATGGGCATGCCCGGTGGGGCAGATACCCAGTCTGGTTCGGTAAAATCCGAAGACCTGGTCAGCGGAGCTGCGGGGACCACCTATTCCTTTCCGCGCATCGGGATCACATCCATGGTGCTTGCGGACGGACCCGCCGGACTGAGGATAAACCCTACCAGGACAAATGACTCAAACACATACTACTGCACGGCCTTCCCCGTTGGCCACACTGCTTGCCTCAACATGGGACAGCGAACTGGCCTATAAGGTGGGCCAGGCAATGGGTGATAAGGGAGTTATATCTTGAAGGCTTCAGGATCGCCGTGGAAGAGGCCCAGCCATGGGCAGTTATGTCATCCTATAATAAGATAAACGGGACCTACACATCCGAGAGCTATGATCTCCTTACCAAGGTCCTGCGTGACGACTGGGGCTTCGAGGGTCTTGTCATGACCGACTGGATGGGAGGCAGCGACCCGGTTGCCCAGATGAAGGCCGGGAATGACCTCCTGATGCCGGGCAACACAACACAGACGGAGAAGATAATTGCAGCCGTAAAGGAAGGCAGTCTGGATGAAAGGGTCCTGGATACGAATATCGAGAGGATACTCAACATCCAGCTGAAAACGCCCAGGTTCAAGGGATACGCCTATTCCAACAAGCCTGACCTGAAGGCCAACACCGAGACCGCGAGAGAGGCAGGCGTTGAGGGCATGGTGCTCCTTAAGAATTCGGATACGGCCTTTCCTATACCGATTTTGAATACGGCAACCTGAAAATAAGCCCTGAAAATTTTCAGGATAAAATAACCGTAAGCGTAGATGTCAAAAACACAGGAGACACGGCTGGCAAGGAGGTTGTGCAGCTCTATATCAGCGCCCCATCTAAACAGATGGAAAAACCCGAAAAGGAGCTGAAAGGCTTTGTAAAGACAGGACTGCTAACCCCCGGCGAGACACAGACAATCACCTTTGAGATCAGCGCAAGAAATCTTTCCTCCTTTGATACGGCCTCTTCGTCATGGATGGCCGAGGCAGGCTATTACAGGGCAATCATAGGCGCCTCATCAAGGGATATAAGGCAGGAGGCATCCTTTAAGTTGGACAAGGATGTAAAGGCAAAGACGGAGAGTAGGGCGCTGACACTGTCAAGGGAGATAGGCGAACTGACGAGGGGGAAGTAAGGCAATCCTCCGCTCAATACATGTTAAAAATTAACGAACGTAAGTCCATTTAAAAGAGCCGGCGCAAGGCACAGGGCGCAAGGCTGATGATCTTGATCTATCTTTTCCTTGAGCCCTTTACCCTGCGCCTTGCACCTGTCAAAGGTCCTTTCCCTGCCTATTCCCTTCCCTCGGGCTTCGGCCTGCCTTCCTTTTCGTCGGTCCACCCTTTAGTTGCATTTTCCACATGATCAAACTTCGGCATATAGGGCTTGATATCCAGCAACGGCGTCTTGTCCAGGACATCTATGTCCTCAACCGTTAAAATATTGCCGTCCTTTTTCTTAAGCCTTACGATAGACAGCCCTATCCCGGTCGGCCTGCACGGATGCCTTGAGGCAAATATCCCGTGGGGATCATCATCCATAAAGGGCGGCCTCACCAGCTTTACCTCCCCTGCCCTGTCAAAGTAATAAATCAGGTATATGTGAGAAAACCCCTCTATGTCCTTAAGCGCAGGGGCATATCTTTCAAACACCTCCACCCGGCCCTCAGCGCCGGATGCGTACACCGATTGTATAGGGCAATCTTCCTTTTTTTTAAAAGGCGCGTGAATAATCCCTATAGGTTCTATTATCATTCCTGGTTCATCTCCGTATTATCATATACTACAACAGAGCCAGCGGCAAAATCATGCAATGCCCTTCTCTTCCCGGTTACGGGTATGGTAAAAAAGGAAATTATTCCCAGGACAAGCTTTACAAAGGACCTCACGCAGGCATTGGAGATGGACAATCTTTCTCCTGAATCCGGTTTTCTGACACGGATCCCGGCTATCTTCTGGCCTATTGTACAGAGTCTGCTCGTAAAAATCGGTTCATATAAAAACAGGACAAGCATTCCGATCCAGATAGCGCCCCTGTCAACAATCTCATCATGGCCCTGCAAAATTAAAATAAAAAAAGTGAATATATATAATATTATGACAATGTCTATGGATGTTGCCAGGTATCTTCTCAGTATTACAGGGTACTTTGCCTGATCAAATTCACGCTCATTTTCTTCTTCCTCTTCCAACAGCTCCTGTTCCGATAAAACCCTGTTAAGTGCCACATCACGAATATGCCCGGCAAGAACAATATAGAAACAGATCCTGATAATGGCATTAAACAAAGCGTCATACCACTGGGTCATTTCCGGCAAGCCCCCAAACATAGAAACCGCCAGGTAAAAAATCAGGGATAACGGCATCAGAACCATAATAAAATATTGTATGCCGAAGACCCATGCCAAAGAGATATACCTGGACATGAAATGACTGCCGTCTCTGCCGCCATTTTCGTGATAACAATATACGGCCCCAATAACAATGAAAAGGGAAAAGCCCGACAGGTCAATTTTGTCCCACAGGTTAATGGCTACATCTTCTGAATAGGACAGTACCCATGATGCAGTCTGGACAGATAAGATGCAGATGAGATAGATGAGGGTCTGTTTTTTTGATATGCCCCTGTTGGCCAGGTCGAATTTCAGCCTGTTTATATTCCAGAGGTATATCATTTTGCTTCTTTGGACCGGCCTTTTTCAGGTGACATGTCAAAAACATCCCTATGTTTCTTTTCCCTGTTGAAAAATTTTGTCAGGTCAAGGCCGAAATACCGCAGGCATATCAAAAGCAGGACAGCGGCCCCCCCTTCATCCAGATTTCCAGCGAATGGAATTAAATCTGAAATAGCCTCAACAAATCCCGCCCCTGGATTCAGGAGATATATAAGGGAAAATATCCCCAGGATGGCGACAAAGATACCTTTTATCATATTATTCACCCCCTCCTTTTATTGGTATATCCGCGGAAGGCACGCGCCGCGTAATCTTTTTTATCCCTTCAATCTCCGTCTCAGCCTCAATCACACCGGTCGTGAATGTCCCCTTTTTTTCATCAGGGAAAATAACCTTGATCATATGCCATTCGCTGTTGCCCCACAGGTCTTCCTTCAACAGCCAGGTTGCAATGAATTCTTCAATGGTTTTTCTTGCCGGCTCCCTGACAAGATTCAGATACTCCGGTCTCAACGCCATTTCCTTCAGCTTTTCCGATATGCTGTTCCTGAGCAGTTCCAGATTCTCGTCCTGATTAAACCTCGCCCAGCCCCTCTCGGTTTTATGAACTGTCTTCGCCGTGTCAATCGCCACGGGGAGGGTCGGCTCAAACTGTGGCGCCTCAACAATGCAGAGAGAGTCTCTGATACGCACCTTCCATTCCCCGGACAGCTTCACGTGATATCTATAGGTGGCTTCAACGCGTATCTGGGAAATGGTTGTTCCCCAGCTCACAAACCACCATTTCAGGTTGTCCTCACGAAGTAAATTTTCATACTTCATCATCCCTGCTACTTCCAGAATGCCTCCTTCTGTCCGGAATGTTATGGGAATATCGGTCTCCAGCGGCGTCAGGATTGAGGAAGTCCGAACCTTTCGGGGAAACCAGTACTTATAAACAAAAAAGATATTAAAGATAAAAAGAAGGGCGATGCAGGCGTATAGGCACTTCCGATATATCATGTCTCCCGTATCCTTATTTTTTGATACAGCAATAATAAACCACATAAATATGCCGGTCAATGGTATTTAACCCAGCTTTGTATAATCCTATCGTCCTATGATGAAATATATTTTTGCGGGTATGCAGCTCATTCCGGGCGATTTAGCATCAATCGACGGCGGTATTCACTAATCCACCAAGGGCTGAATCCTTTACTGAAAATCTATTCCTGAAAATAAAGCTTGCATTTATTATAAATAGAATTATAATGTCTTCAAATCAATAAAGGCCTACCTTTAATGGTGGGCCTGTTTCGTTCTAAGGGTAAGATCTATATGTAATTAAGTCAAAGATGGCATCCTTAAGTTTGTAAACATGATAATATTTTGAAAGGAGGATGTCACAATGGCTAGTGGAACAGTAAAGTGGTTTAACGAAAACAAGGGTTACGGCTTCATCGAGCAGCAGGATGGCGGTAAGGATGTGTTTGTTCATCATTCAGGGATAAGCGCAACCGGCTTCAAGTCTCTCTTTGAAGGCGACCAGGTTAATTTCGACATCGAACAGGGACCGAAAGGCCCTTCAGCGATAAACGTCAAGAAAGTTAACTAACTCGCTTTTATAAATCATAAAGGGCGTCTCATCCATAACGGGTGAGGCGCCCTTTTCAGTTTAATCATAAAATCAATAAAAATGATCCTCCAGCAGCTCCTCGCAGGCCTGTATCCATTCCCGGGAATAGGTGCGGTTGTTTTTCAGGTGCACAAAGACGCGCCTTGAGGCAATCCGCACCCAGCAGGACGCGTGGGCAAAGCGGTCAAGCCAATGGAGGGGAAATTTTCTTATCTCTCTTATCATCTCCTCAAGCAGGTCAAGCGGCTCTTCATCTTCGGGCCTTATTACAAACTGCCATAGCGCATGCGGCTCGCCGGCAATCGCCCGTCTTATGGCATTTGATATCCCGTTCCTTTTCAGATAAAGGTCATGCCCCCGGAATATAAGCGCCCTTTTTGATGTCCTTCCTTGTACCCTGGAATCATCCCCAAACGTATCGGGCCATATCTCAACGCGTTCTCTGAACAGGTCAGGAAGACGGTATCCCGCGAACCTGCGCGTCATGGCCTCGCCCGCGCCTTTTTCATTAAGCATCTCTTCTATCATGCAGATATCATCAGGGGAAAGTGTCGAGGTTGATCGCACCCCATAGGGAGGGCCTTTGCCGGCCCTTATATCCCACCTGTCCTTTGTCTTTCTTAATTCCGCGCCTGGAAGAAGCAGCGTCTGCATACACTGTACATAAGCGCTTTTAAATCTCCCGGCCCATTCGAAGGATGATGTGACATCATCCAGACTCTGCCCGGGGAGACCATACATGAGGTCAACCGTGACCCTGATTCCCGCCTCAGTCATTATCCGGATGTTTTTCTCAAGCCTCTCGATACCGGTTGGCCGATGGATAAGCCTGAGCACATCCCTGTCCCTGCTCTGAACGCCGACCTCAATCTCCGAAAATCCTGCCTCTGCGAGATCATTGATATCATCCCCATCAAGCATATCGGCGTGCAGCTCTGCAAAAAACCGTATATGCCTGTCGCTGTTGATCAGCTTAAGCCCCGCAAGTATCTCTCTGAAGTCAGGATTGGCATTGAAGGTAGGATCAATGAACCTGATCTGGTTTGAACCCCTCTGCCTCAGTATCCTGACCCTTTTAATGACTTCATCAACCGAGAGAAAAACCGGCCTTCTCCTCATCTGGGGATATCGGCAATAACTGCATTTCATAGGGCAGCCGCGTCCGGTCTCCATATATGCCATACCCTGTCTCTCGGGCGTCCAGACTTGATCTTCAGGGCCGGGAAGGGATTCTAAAAGGTCGAAGACCGGCGCGTCATGCCTCCCGAAGACATAACCCTTATCGG
>JAFGIC010000128.1 GCA_016929815.1 Deltaproteobacteria bacterium | reverse complement strand
GCGATCAGCAGTCAGATATTAAATGAAAGACGATAGATAAAAATTTGGCTGACTTATGACTGTCCTATTAAAAATATCATACAATCCGGATTCCGTGTTGCTGTATTTCATTGCTCAAAGGATCGGTGCTGTTAAATGTCGATTCTAAAAATGGATGCGGTTCAATACGGTCATCAATCCTGGCAGCGATATGCATAAGGGCTATTCGTTCTTCAAAAAGGTCATCCGAGAAATCGGATGAAATTATTGCAATGTCAATATCGCTCCATTCAGAAGCCATGCCTTTGGCCTGAGAGCCGTATAGGTATGCCTCCTTTATCGGACGCCATTGTCTTGCCTCCTCAATAAACCTCTTTACACTAGGTTCTATGGAAGTTGGGATCTTACCCACTGAAATATCTCCTTTGTCGAATCCAATTGCTGATTCGTAAATTCCGGCGTACATTTCTTCCTAAAAGATCTTTTTAAATCAGGATATCTGGCTTCTATATTAAAGGCAGTTATATTAATAAGCCTGTCTATTTTATTTTTATCGAGTTCAAGTCCAGCCTCTTTAGCCAATCTCACCAGGTTATGAAGCGGCGGGGCATGCTTTCCTTGCCGGCTCACATATAATGCCTTAAGTATTTTTTCAATCGCCAGATGCCCAAAGAACAGGGCATATGAGAAGTCTTTTTTTTCCAGTAAGTGATCGGCAATCTGAAGAGCTTCTTCTGCCTCGATTAGCCAGTATTTGATCAGCTTTTCCGCATTAAATTTATCTTCACCCATTTGCACGCTCCATGAAGCAATCTATTTAAACGGTAAGTTTACAGCTATTATCAAGGCTATTTCATTAAAATGTCAAGATCATTATCAAAATAAGGTTTCAATTCCACCTTCTTTCCCTCTGTGCCATCCCAGTCAAAGGTTGTGGTATAATATCCTCTGCCGGATACATTATTCATAGTCTCAACGCCCATCTTAACCAATTAATCCCTGGTTGCCTTTATGTCGGCCCAGTTGACAAGCCGTTTGGCTCCGAGGTCTATCCTTGTTATGGTTGTCTCCGGTGGATCAGCAACAGAGATCAGCTTTTTCCATAATTGTATCCTTTATTTTTTAATGTTTAAATGTCTCAAGCATATTCAATCGCCTGAAAGGGGGATATTTATCCTCCCGGGTATATTCATTCTGGATCTGACCTCCATCAGTTGACCGATTTGTTCTTTGGATAATATGTTCACATTTCCGAGGCTGTGGGCCAGATACATTATATGCGCCACGTGCTCAAGGGTCTCCATCCTGTGATAGGCGGTCATAAGGTCAATGCCTGCCGTCAGGGCGCCGTGATTGGCAAGGAGTATCGCGTCGCTCTTTTTGATGTGCTCATTGATTGAATCAGGGACTTCATTAGTGGATGGCGTTCCATAGTGCGCTACAGGGACAGATCCGAGGGTCAGGATTGCCTCTGGTAGGGCGCACTTATCAAGTGGTATCCCTGCCACGGCAAAGGCTGTGCTGTAGGGGGGGTGGGCGTGAACCACGGCATTGATGTCATCTCTCGACCTATACACCTGGGCGTGCATCTTGTATTCACTGGAAGGCCTGTATTGATTATTTGAAGAAACAATATCACCGTCCATGGTCATACTTATTATCATGTCTTTAGACATGAACCCCTTGCTCACGCCTGAAGGTGTTATCAGTATCTCATTTTTGCGGGTTCTTACGGATATGTTCCCGTCATTGGCGGCCACAAAACCCCTTGTCCATAAACGTTTCCCGATCTCAAGGATTAATTTCTTCAATTCAAATTCACTTTTCACAGGATATTTTTTCATTTAACCCTCCATAATTTTGTAATTACGGCAATTCCAGTAAAACCGCTTCATGGAGATTTGTAACCGGAGAATAACCCGCCAGGCTTCCATCTTCCTTGAGATATTCTATAGCCGGAATAATGGCAGATTTCAAGGCGTCTATTTGCCCGTCAACACGATTATGCCTTTGCCACCTATATGCATACTGATAAGATCGACCTTTTCATCTTCGTTTGGATCGATGGGTACATTATGCCTGCTGTGGGAAAGGACGGTTCAAAATGGTGACGCAAAAGGTCATAAAATATTCACGCATTGCCATATGCCTGTAAGGGTGTTTCAGCTATTCTTTATTGGCGATTCATTTTAAGAGTGAACATATTTGGGAATGGAGGATATATCAACAATTTAACAAAGTAGAGGATTATGCGAAAAGTATTATTATTAACAACCTTATTTGCATTATTATTAACATCATCAACCTGGGCAGCGGACATATCCGGGAAATGGACAATAACGTGGTGGGGCGCAGGGGCGGAAGAATCATTTCCTCTGGTTATCAAGGCCGCCGGTGAGAATCTTACAATTACCGGCACACATCCGACGTTTAAGGAGATGACCGGCACAGGAACCTTGAAGGGGGACTCAGTTTCTATGACCCTTAAATCATCTTCCATGGAGGTTGCTTTGACCGGAAAAGTTGCCAGCAATAAGATGACAGGGACTAGGGAAATAAAGTCTTCCGGGGAGGGTAGGGGCAGTGGAGCGGGTGGCGCTCCCCAGGGTGGCCAGGGAGGCGGTGCCGCACAGGGTAATGAAAACTGGACAGCAGTAAGGAATTAACAATTTTGTGACGGGGCTTCCAATAATCGGAAAGGATATCAAGTATATCCTTTCCGATTTAAAAAAATGGTACATCCTGTCTCATATACTGATATTACACTGAGGTTGTTCTACGGTTTTTGTGAGGGGGGTTAGGTGTTTGACTCACCTCCCTTAAACAGAAATGATCTTCATTGGGTTCAAGTCAAAACATTCACTGCATGCAATGTTTTTAGAATTCAATGGTCTTTTTGAGAAAACTGAAGGAGGATGCGCATGGAACAAAGGAAATTTAAAAAAAACAATAGAGTTAGAGCTGCCATGACAATTATGGCGTTGATGGCTCTGCCATTTGTTACATCATGCGGTTCGAAAGTGCCGGAGACGGCAAATGAAATGACAGAAGCTTCTGTAATCGATCGTTTCAACAAACCGGATGCCATTGCGAAACCAATGGCACGCATGTGGTTCGGCGAGGCGTCTGCAGGCGTTGATGATAACGATACGATCGCAAAACAGATCAATGCGCTGGCCAAGGCCGGATACGGCGGGGTTGAAGTCGCCATGCTGGCCGATGACTCGAACTATACCAACGCCCAGTCGGATTATGCAGGATGGGGAACTCCGTCATGGGTAAGCCTGCTTAAGAAAATCTACACGGCAGCCAATGCCGTAGAGGGCGGGTTTATCGTGGATCTGACAATAACATCACACTGGCCTCCCTGCCTCAACACCATCGACCCGAACGATAATGCGGCCTCGCAGGAGGTTTCTCTCGCCATGACAAAACTGATCTCGGACATGCTTGCGGCCGGCAAGGCCCGGCTGAATCTTCCGGAAACCAGAACTGCCGACAGTCACGGAGCTCATTTTATATTTACAGACAGTTTGACCACTGCCGCGGTGGCAAAGGTGACAGGAATAAAAGATAAGACCGTTATTGTTGATTTTGCGACGTTAAAAACCCTTGATACGGAAAAGGTTACAGTTGACGATGCGTCAGATCTTGAAGAGGGAACATATAAAAAGATCGACGGTAAGTATTATCTCGGTTCCGCCGCAGGGGCGCCTGACGAAGAAACATGTAAAAAATACGGCTGGATCTATTCAAGTGAAGAAGAAGACAACAAATGGATGACGCTTTCTAAAAGTACGGTCGGTGTATTCGGTGAGGCCCCTGAAAAAGACGCAGACCTTTCAGCCAGCTATAACGGGAAAGAAGATGCTTCATTTAAACGCGCCAGAATGGCAGACTGGCAATATCTGTATGCGGCAGATGTATCAGGCCTTGGCATTTCCGGCGCAAACAACTACTCTGAGATCGCCGCAGGCGACTGGGTTATTATCGGGGCCTTCTGCCGTGGTACCGGCCAGATGTACAGCGGCAGGAACGGTGAGGAAAATAAACAGCCTACCATGCTCAACAGGCCCTATGTTTCGAACTATTTTGACAACATCGGAATTGATGTCGTAGCGGATTACTGGGACAAATACATTCTCTCTGATGCGGAACTGGTTAACATGATGAAGGTGAACGGCGCAATGGGCGCCTCCATTTTTGAAGACTCAATCGAGGCCGCTGCCGGAACAAATTTCTGGGTGTTCGATATAGTCGATGAGATCAAGTCGCACTACGGTTCGGATTATAAGTATGCCGATGAACTGCCGATTGTCATTGCCGGTTTTTCGGACAATGAGGCAGCCGGGCAGATGATGGCCATGGGATTTGGGGGCGAACAAAAAAAGGACGATGTCCTGGAATTCAGTAATGTGGATAAGACTGTTATCAAAAGAATAGAGCAGGATTATTTTACCCTGATGGGCAAGCTGTATAACGAACAGCACTGCCATGTCTCCAATGAATGGGCCGAAAGCATCGGGTATTCCTACCGCGCACAGACCTATTCGCTTACCGGTATGGACATCGCGGCTGCCGCGGCATCCGTTGCCATCCCGGAGGGTGAATCGGGCCAGAACGGCGATGGACACCGCCAGATGCGTTCCGCCGTCAACCTCTATGACAAGCAGTGCCTGTCCATGGAGGCAATTACAGGCGCTAAAATATACGATTTCAACTGGGAAGATGTACTGTTCGCCCTTACTTCAAACTTTTCCTTCGGTATCAACCATGTAATCATGCATGGGTCCGCCTACTCGAAGTCACTGAAGGGGGCAGGGGCCGATTGGCCTGGATGGGACCCGTTCAGAGGATCCTTTGGTGAACCCTATACCTACCGCCAGATCTATTGGGAGAAAATGCCTCTGGTAACAGATTATGTCGCACGCATTCAGGCAATAATGCAAGCAGGTACTGCGAAGGTGGATGTTGCAGTGCTTGTTGACAATACAGCGGTATTTTCTTCAGGAAGGGGAAACACGTTCCCGACGCTGCTTGACAATGGTTATTCCTATAATATCCTCAGTGAATCACTGCTCATGAGCGAAAACGCGCAGAAAACAGGTAGGAAGGTCATTTACGCGGACGGTCCGGCCTATAAGGCCATTGTCCTTGAAAATATAACCTGTCTCTCGGCAAAGGGGATGCAGCAGCTTATTAAATATGCCAAAGACGGGATCAGTATTGTGTCCATGAACTCCAATCCTTCAATCGTCTATGGCACCGAAAAGGGTAATGAAACGGACGCGAACGTTGCGGCGCTGTATCAGGAGATGCTCGCGTATGACTGTGTTGCTGTATGCAATACGGAAGATCAGCTGGCTGATGCCTTGCAGAAACTGGGAATCTATCCCTATGCGCGGTACAAGATCGCCGGCCTGGAGGCAAGCCTGTATCAGGACGATATCGATGGATCTAATTATTATTATCTGTACAACGATACCGGAATTACGGCCGGCATGCTTACAGCGGCCAGCGCCAAGAAATATAAGGTCGATACTGCTTACAATCGTGCCTTGACTGATCAAGTGATTACGTTGACAGGATCCGGAACCCCCTACTTCCTTGAGCCTCTTACCGGAGAAATCAAGCAGGCAGGTGAATATATCGATAACGGCGACGGGACTGTTTCAATTGTGCTTGATGAATTAAAGGCAGCCTGCTGCAAAATAGTTGTCATCACGAAAAATACGGCAGAGTTCCCGGCGCCCGGCGTGTATGTAACTTCTGTAAACGCCGACAAGGCTGATTATGACATCGTCCGTATGGATGGAAAACTTGTGCTTCGCTCTGCTGTTGTTGGAGACTATGTTGTCACTCTTTCCAATGGTAAGGAAAAGACCGTGACTATCTCGGAAAATGGCAGGACTGTGGATCTCTCAAGGGATGATGTCCGTCTTGTGATCGACAGCTACGGCCCGACCTATCCTAATGCATCGGACATGATCGATGAGATGGGGATTCAGACAGTCGATCCTTCGGCTACAACCGTTATAAAAGTTGATTTCGGCAGCATGCCGTTGACCGACTGGGAGGCCATTTCCGCAACACCTGAACAGCTGGGCAGAATGGGCGTAGGGTCTATGAAAGATGTATCGGGAAAAGGATATTACACATTGAACTTTGACTGGGACGGTTCCGACGCTTACCTGATGCCGGAATACGGCAATGACCAGGTAACGGGCATAATTGTCAACGGCACTGAAGTTGCTGCAATTGACAATATGACAGATAAAATTGACCTGGGCGGGATGCTGAAGGCAGGTGAAAATACCATCGAAATTGAACTTTCTTCAACGCTTGCGGGGCGTGGCACTATAGAAAGCGATGTGCTCAGTGACAGGGGACTGAATTTCGGAGGAACAACGTACAAAGACAACGGCCTCAGCTACGTTAAGCTTGTATCGTATAAAAATTCTCCAATATAGAATGTACCCTGCTTCCCCTGTTGACATTTTCATCAAATTGTTCTTACAGTAGTGACAGCTATCATGCCGGCCCGGTTCGCCGGGAATTTGAACGGCGTTTCATTGGTATTGAAGTGCCCACATGTTTTCTTCTGAAATCGGTGGGCTGTTTCTGACAACACTTTTATTTGCGAGAGGAGAAGATATGAAATTAAACCAAATATTACTGACTATTATTTTAGGCGCGGCTCTCAGCTTCTGTACTACGGTATGGGCACAAGGTGGCGGTGCACCCGCCCAGGGCGGCAGTGCGCCGGCTCAGAGTGGCGATGCATCCGGCAACCCGGATTTTTCACTGGTGACCAAGGCTGTTGACACCAACGGCGACGGCAAAATGAGCCGGGCAGAGTGGACCAGCAAGGGGCTGCCGACTTCATCCTTCGATATGTTTGAAAAAGGTCGCGATTATGTGACTCAGAAAGACTATGAGGAGAATGCTGCTCCATCCGGGATCGATCTCAATGGTGACGGAAAACTCACGGTAGAGGAGTTTGTTGAGTTTGATAGATCCATGTCCGGCGGAGGCGCTCCGGGCGGTGCTGCTCCGGCTGGCCAGGGAGGCGAACACAAATAGTTACTGAAGTAGAGGAAATAACGTTCATAAAATTATAAGTTAAGATGATTAAAGTTATAATATTATGAACGTCCCCTATTTCACGGGCGTTGCGGCTTCGAGTGACCAGGGAGGCGAACATAAATAGTAATTTAGAAGGAGACAGTGATATGACGGAAAGAGGTTCGAATTTATCCAGAAGAAGATTTATGATGGCAGGCTCCGCGGCTATTGCGTCGCCGTTGATTTTGAAGGCAGCGGGTTCAATGGCTGCGGCAAAGACCGCTGAGATCAAGTCAAACGTAACTAACGCCACGAAAAAAGGGACCAGGATATACTTCATTGGTCCCGGGTGCGTAGGCTGCCATGTGTGCATGGCATTCTGTCCGGCAGAGGCCATCCGTTTCGGAGACACAGGAAATGAGATAGACCAGCTGAAGTGCATTCATTGCGGGACCTGTTACAGGGAATGCCCCATATCCGTGATTTCTGAAACAGAGATCTGATCTTTCTTGAGGAGGATAAAAATATGATTACAAAGATAATGGAATGTGATTTGTTGGTGTTGGGCGCCGGGGGCTCCGGTCTGGTTGCCGGTGTCAGGGCCAATGATCTCACCGGGAAAAAGGTGATTATTCTCGAGAAAACCAGAAAGCCGGCAGGTTGTACCTATTTTGCAGGCGGCATGGGGGAGTCAGGACCCATCAAGGACTCCGCATGGCAAAGGGATGCGGGACATGAGGTCAGCGAGACGCCGGATATCTCCGGCCAGTTTTTCGACTGGCTGCTGACCAAAGGCGATGCAAAGAACTATTTCACGGTAGCCAAACCCGGACAGGCCGGAAGGATGGGCTCCATCGGCATGAAAAACATGGAGGGAAAGTACAGGGGCAAGCCCGACCAGACCATCGGACCGGGCCGATTAGGCTCCTGGATGGTGGACACATTGTCCGGCATCTGCAAGGAGCAGGGGATACAGATTCTCACGGAGACCCGTGCCAGGAAGTTCATAACGGATGACAGGGGCAGGGTAACGGCGGTTCTGTCCGACACCAACGACGGACAGCTTCTGGTGAACTGCAAGGCCTGTATTGTTGCGGCCGGCGGATACGGTGCCAACAAGAAGCTTCTCAAAAAGTATTATCCTGAGCAGTTCGATGGCGGGAAAATGCACAGCCTGTGCCCCCCAGCCATGACCGGCGACTGCATTCTGGCTGCTGAAGAGATAGGGGCCTACATAGATCCGACCATAAGGGGTCTGGATTTCCCCGGGGGTTTTTATGGAGAGGGTTTTCTGCGTCATCCGTGGGATACGAGTCTGCTGGCCCTTGCTACAGGTAAATGTGTCATCATAAACCTGGAAGGGAAGCGCTGGCAGAATGAAGCAGACGCAAGCGGAGGAGACATTCGTGACCAGCGGGGCGGTGTTGCCGCTGCCATCGTTGACAGCAAAATCGTCGAAGCGCTCGGATCGGATGGCATCCCCGGCATGCCGGGAATGGAAACAAAATCCCCGGATAGTATCAGGGCGGATCTCGAGAAGGAAGCCGCCTGGGACGAAGCGGGCGCAAGCGGCAATCACACGAAAAAGGCCGACAGCCTCGTGGAGCTGGCCCTCAAGATGAAGGTGGACCCCCGGGCGCTTGTGGATACCATCGAGCGGTACAACTCGTTCTGTGAGACCGGGAAGGACCTTGATTTCGGGAAACCTGCCGGTATGCTCCAGAAAATTGAGAAACCGCCGTTTTATGCCATATTCGGCAACCGCTGGTCCCAGAGTACCAAGGGTCGAAACGGGATCGCCGTCAATTCCAAATTTCAGGCCCTTAACACCAAGGGGGATGTAATCCCCGGATTATATGCCGTTGGAGACGGCTGTACAATCTTTGGCGGGGCGACGTTGAATTACCCCGATGGCGGCTACGGTACTATCAGTAAAGAGGAGGAAGAAGGCCGTGCTGCTCTCTCAAAGGACTTAGCCCAGGCATTTGCGCCCGCTCCTGGCGACGGCACTCCAGTCGCGGGTGGCCCAGGGGCAGGCGCGCCAGGGGCCGGTGGTGTAGGAGGCCAGGGCGGCATGATGATGGGTGGCGGTGATCAAAATGCCAACATTCTAAAAACTAAAGGCGCCCCATGCGGTGGTCTCGGCCCGGCATTCCTCTCGGGATATTGCGCAGGCACCTTTGCAGCGAAATACCTGAGAGACCTTTAGGCATTTTTCCATGGGTATATGTCTGAGGACAGCGCAGTCTTTGCAGCCTCTCAAGTAAGGGCCTGGCAGACGAATTGGATACTCCTTCGTCCTGCAAGACCAGGACTACGGCAGGACAAGAGCCTGGAGGGCTGAAGGCGCGTGAGCCGTAAATAAAAAAGCATATAGAATATATTGATATCATGCTTTATTATAAATTCTATCTCAGAGGAGAAAGTGATATGACAGAGACAAATTCGAATCTAACCAGAAGAAGATTCATGATGGTAAGCTCCGCAGCCATTGCAACGCCACTGCTTTTGAACGCTGCAGATTCGATGGCTGCTGCGAAGACTGCCGAGGCCAAGGTGGCAGTAACCAACGCCAAAAAAGGGAACAAGGTATATTACATCGGCCACGGGTGCGTGGGCTGTCACGTGTGCATGGCATTCTGCCCGGCAAAGGCCATCCACTTCGGAGACACCGGAAATGAGATAGACCAGATGAAGTGCATTCACTGCGGCACCTGCTACAGGGAATGCCCTATTTGCGTCATTTCTGAAACAGAATTTTGATCTTTCCTAAGGAGGATATAAATATGACTATGAAAATGATGGATTGCGATTTGGTAGTGTTGGGAGCCGGAGGCTCCGGCCTGGTTGCCGGATGCAGGGCCTTCGATCTCACCGGAAAGAAGGTGGTTATTCTTGAAAAGGCGCCGAAGCCGGCAGGGTGCACCTATTTCGCCAGCCGCATGGGGGAGTCAGGTCCGATAGTTGATTCAAAGTGGCAGAAGGATGCGGGATATGAGGTCAACGAAGATCCCCAGGATCTCTCAGGGCAGTTCTTTGACTGGCTTGTGACTGCGACAAAGGGCGAAGCTGAGAAATTTTTCTATGTATCCAAGGATGAACAGCTTAGAGGAAATATGGGGGGGGCGGGAGGCATTTCTATACCGGATCGCTACGAAAAATATAAGGACCTGCCCGACCACAGCATCGGACCGGGCAGAATGGGGTCCTGGATGGTTGATCACCTGTCCGCCTACTGTAAAAAGGTGGGTATTCAGCTCCTCACATCAACCCGTGCCAGGAAGTTTATCACAGATGATAAGGGCAAGGTTACGACTGTAGTAGCAGATACTAATGACGGACAACTGCTGGTCAACTGCAAGGCCTGCGTTATCGCAGCAGGCGGATGGGGCGCCAATAAGGAGCTCCTCAGAAAATATTATCCTGAGAGTTATACCGGCGGGAAGTTTCACAGCCTGTGCCCCCCTTATCTGACCGGTGACTGCATCCTGGCCGCCGAGGAAATCGGGGCCTATATCGACCCGACCATTCGAAGCATTAATTTCCCCGGAGGCTTTTTTGGAGACGGAATGGCGCGTCACCCCTGGAATACGAGCCTTCAGAGACTGCAGTCAGGGAAGGCTGTCGTAATCAATCTGGACGGAAAGCGCTGGAATGGAGGAGGCGGTATGGGTGGCAGTGGCGGAAATGATGGATATATCGGTGACCAGCGGGATGGAGTCGGCATTGCCATTGTTGACAGTGACATCGTCGAAGCGGCCGAATCGCAGCAGGACGGCATGCAGATGGGCGGCAGTGATCCGAGAACTTTAATGGAGGATCTTGAGTATGAGGCAGCCATTGATGAAGCGGGCGCCAGCGGTAATCATACGAAAAAGGCCGACAGCCTAGTGGAGCTGGCCCTTAAGATGAAGGTAGACCCCAGGGCATTGGTCGATACGATCGAGAGATACAACAAGTTCTGTGAGACCGGCAAGGATCTGGACTTCGGAAAATCAGCCCAGAATCTTCAGAAGATCCAGAAGCCGCCCTTTTATGCCATCTACGGCCATCGCTGGACTCAGAGCACAAAGGGTCGGAACGGGATCTGCGTCAATTCGGAATTCCAGGCCCTGAATGCCAAAGGGGAGACACTGCCGGGTTTATGGGCCGCCGGCGACGGTTGCACCATCTTCGGCGGGTTTGTCATCGGCAGCCAGACCAAGGGCGTTTGGAATGAAGAGGAGACCGCTGCCCGTACGAAACTTTCAAGATCTTTAGCCCAGGCTGCTGCCGTCGCTTCGGGTAAAAGTGTTCAAGATGGCAGCGGTCCAAGTTCGAGGGGTCAAGGAGGGGATTCTACCGGAGGAGGCGGCCAGGGCGGCATGATGATGGGCGGCGGTTCTGAAACCAACATCCTGGAGGGCAAAGGCTCCCCATGCGGCG
>JAFGIC010000127.1 GCA_016929815.1 Deltaproteobacteria bacterium | reverse complement strand
ATGAGTTGTCCATCATCAATCCAAAACAGGGAGAGATGAACATCATAATATCCCCCAAGGGAATCAGGTATGAAACAAAGATTAGGGGAGGGATATAAAGATGAGACGGCAAAGCGGATTTACACTGGTAGAGATTATCGTTGTTATAGCTATACTCGGTATTTTAGGTGCGACCGCTATCCCGGTATTTCGCATATGGCAGATGAGGGCTCGCGGGTCGGAGGCCACCATTATGGCAAGGCAGATCCTTGACGCACAAGTAGTGTATTATATGGAGTATAACAAATTTTTTCCTCCTGGAGGTGAAACTCTTGAGATATATCATAATGATCCGCCTGATAGCGAAAATATTATTTATATATCTGATAACCTAAACATTACGATTCCGACCGATCACTTTCTTGAATATGTATTTTATCCTGTTAATGAGCCAGGAAATGAACTGTTTCAATTGTTTATACATTCGAGCAATAATTTAGAAATTTTCAGTGACGCTCATCTTGTCATATACACAATTGATAAAAAAGGCGATATTACTGTTGAGTACGTGTCTTGATCAACCGATTCTTTTATGGGATATTAGACTAAATTTAATAGAATGAACCTGCAATCCATAATAAAAAATATCATCACGAGCGGACTTACACTCACTGATCCCGATTTAATCCGCAGGGTCAGGGTCTTAAACATATTCCAGCTGATCTTCTTTATCATAACACCATTTCTGGGTATCTTTTATTTTTACATAGGTGCCATACCGCTTTTTTATACCTTGATCATTGCGGGTTTCCTGATGCTTTGCGGTGTTGTCCTGCTCAGGATGACCAAAAATATTGTCCTTGTCGGTAACTATGCGGTGTTTATCCTGTGGGCCGCCATAACGATAATCTCATGGAAGACAGGGGCCATAACCTATGAAGGGGTTATCAATCCGTCCTGGCTGTTAAACGCCGGGCTCATACTCCTGGCGATCTTCCTCAACGGGTACCTTTCGGGCACGATCTGGGCCTGCGTTATCTTTGTCCAGACGGGCATCTTAATATACATGTTCCAATCCGGTCATCAGTTTCAGAATCTCCTGCCCGTGGATATCATGACTAACTATTATATGGGCGTGTACATGGTCTGCCTGCTTGTCATACTTCTCTTTGCCTTTCTGTTTGAAAAGGAAAAGAGTGACGCATTAATAAGGGAACAGGAAAAATCTTACACCCTCAGGGAATCCAAGAGATACATGGATGACATCTTTGACAGGTATCCGCTTCCCACCTTTGTCCTTGATAAAAGTCATAGAGTGATACAATGGAATCGCGCCTGCCAGGAGCTTTCAGGTCTCTACCCGGAAGATATTCTGGGCAAGAGGGTCTGGGAGGGCTTTTATACAAATGACGAGACAAGTATAGCAGATATGGTCCTTGATGACATTAACTCGATAGGTAGGATCTTCGGCGATTCATTAATATCCGATATAGATTCAGGATGGTTTGAAATGGATACCTTCCTGCCGAAACTCAAGGAGGGCAAGAGGGCTATTATCACTGCCGCACCCATAATGGACAACAACGGAATAATAAGGGGGGCGATCCAGACCATTCAGGAGGTCAGAAAGATACCGGTTGAAGGGGGAAAGCCAGAATACCTGGATGAATTATATGCCCAGCCTGTTTTCAGGATCGATGCAGGCGGAAAGATAGATCTCTGGAACAAGGCCTGTGAGGATGCCTTCGGCTTTACCGCGTCGGAAATGATAGGCAAAAGTCCCATGTCTGTTGTTGCCAAAAACTACAGGCCGCTTTTTAAAGACACTATTTTAAGGGTTCTTAAGGGAGAATCCTTTCCCAACCGGCAATGGAAATATACAACCAGTGATGGAAAACCGGTATATGTCCTGGCAAGGGTATTCCCATCTCAAAGCACTGAGGATAATGGTGTGGAGTGTGTTATCGTCAACACCGATATAACAGAGATAAGATTGAAGCTTAAAAAGTTGAGTCTTTACGCGGCGGAAAGCAATGAAAAACTAAAGGCCCTGTCGGAGGAGCATGACCTGCTGAAAAAAAATATCGCAACATTTATTCGTAAAAAGGATAAGGATGTGAAGGAATAGTAGGTATCTCAGCTTAAGACCTCATATGCCATAATCTCTTTGGTTTTTCCTTTCACCCGTTTTTCTCCGATCTTTTCAATCTTGAATTTTCCCTTAACGTGATTGTACGTCTCCTGGCCGATGAGGATCTGGTTGGGCTGGGCTATGGATTCCAGCCTTTGAGCGATATTCACAGGGTCCCCTATCACGGTGTAGTCCATCCTTCTGGGTGATCCGATATTGCCTGCCACAACACGCCCGGTATTGATGCCAATTCTAACATCAAAACGATTTTCTACTGCCGTATTTTCCATCATAACGGCAAGTTCGTCTCTCATTTTAAGAGCGGCCCGAATCGCCCTTTCCTCGTCGCCCGTTTTTTCCATGGGGGCGCCGAAGACCGCCATGAGAGCGTCACCTATGTATTTGTCAAGGGTACCGTCGAATTCAAAGATGATATCGGTCATGCGGGAAAAAAAACGGTTTAGGATCATGTTAATATCCCTTGGGGGCATCTTCTCGGATAAACGGGTGAAGCCTATTATGTCCGCAAAAAGTATGGTCGCGGTAATGTCCTTTGGCTCCATGATATTGTCTTTTGTCTCCTGCCCGCTCTTGAGGATCAATTCTATCACCTGGGGCGAATGAAATCTGGCAAGCCTGTTTCTCATCATTTCCTCTTCCCTTATCTGTTCATTCAGGCTCGCCTGTTCTATTATCATTGCCATCTGACTGCTGATGGTTTGAAGAAGCTGAAGATCATCCTGATCAAAATGATTGTCCATTCTTATGCTTCCCAGCTGGATAACTCCGATGATGGTGTCTTTTTTCCATAGGGGTACACACATGGCAGATCTGATCTGCTGCAGGAAGAGACTTTTCCCGTGCTCCAGCCTGGAATCCATCATGGCATTGGATGTAAGGAGCGAGACCTTGTCTTTTATTACCTTATTTACAATGGTCCTGCTGGCCTTGATATCACCTTTCTCCTTTATTTTCTCATTTTTAACTTTTACAACTACCGGAATAAGATCTTCTTTGCCTTTTTCGCCCGTAAGGATCAGAAAGCCATAATCGGCGTCGATTATCATGAAGATCAAATCCATTATCTTGTTCAGGAGTTCGTTGAAATCACCGATGGAATTAAGTTGTCTGCTTATTTCATAAAGTACGAAAAGAACCTTGTTGCTCCTCTCCAGTTTGGAGACGCCCTCTTCGGTGATATTTTTGATTTTGATATCCTCAAGTGTGATCCTGCTGTCTTTTCCCCGAAACCCTTCAACAAGAAGCTCTTCCGATTGTCTGTAATCGGCCAGGGGATTGCTTTTAATGATCTTTAGATCCTCTGGGCCGTCATCAGTCTCGAATATAAGGACATCAGAGCTTTCAAATCGATCTGCTTGGTCTTTATATATAAGTCTGGTTAATCCGATCTTTATTTCATCATTATGGTGCAGTGTGACGTTTTGGATAGATTTGCCGTTGACCAATGTGCCGTTAAAACTGCCCAGATCAACTATGGAATAATCTCTCTTTAATTTTTTAATTTTAGCGTGATTTCGTGAGATTGTAGTGTCCTTAAGAACGATATCACAATCTTTCCCCCGTCCGATTATAGTCTCATTTTTGGAGATGGTATAATCGTAGATTCTACCGTCTTTCGCTATAATATGGATGCTGGGCATAGGCAGTTACCTCTGGTTGAAAAATTCATATTATTCAAAATCTACGAAAATGATATAAGCACAGCTGTTATATTATCCAGGCCGCCGGCCAGATTGGCCTCCAGTACCAGCGATAGCCCGATCTTGTAAAGGGAGCCATCCTGAACAGATTCAATAATCTTAAGAATCTTATCTTCATTGACCATGGTGTATAGACCGTCGCTGCAGATAAGATATAAATCCTTCTGCATTATTTCGGATTTAAATGTGTCTATTTTTGAACTGGAATTTATATGGCCCAATGCCCTGGTCAGAATATGCCTGAGAGGGTGTTCCGCTGTCTCATCCTCGGAGATTATACCGCTTTTAAAATGTTCCATTGCAAGACTATGATCAATAGTCAACAGCTTAATCGCCCTGTCCCTTATCCTGTATAGCCGGCTGTCTCCTACATTGATAATGGCAAGATTTTTTCCGTCAATAACCGCCCCAACGATTGTTGTTCCCATTCCCTTCATGGAACGTTCCGATTCACTTTTCTCCTTTATTTTCAGATGCCCCAGATAAGCGCCTGCCAATATCCTGTTTGTCTCCAGGCTGAGTTCTTTGCGATATGTTATCGGCCATTTTATGTCACCGGCTCTGCTGGCTGTAATGAATTCATCGACAGTAGTCACGGCCAGTTTGCTTGCGGTTTCTCCCGAGGCGTGGCCGCCCATGCCGTCGGCCACAAGGAAAAGTCCTTCGTCATTATTACAGAGAAAACTGTCTTCATTATTCTTGTTTATCTTGCCTGGGTCGGAAAATCCAAAAGATTTAAAATCCATAAGCCTTTATCCATATTGAGAAATTGTCTTCCATAATACCCGCGTTTAAAATCATTTTCATCCGATATGCGCCTCATTAGAGTTTTCAGAATATTTTTCCCTTCTGGGGAATATCCAACGAATGATGATTATAAAAGATGGAATAGCGGGCAAAAAGGTAAGGTAGAAACATATTGTTCAATAAATACTCACCACAACGTGATGCCATTTTCATCCCATCTGCTGTTGACATTCATTCCCAGTTTGGAGAGTAGATGATGGAAAAGAAATCTTCTGTTGCCCCTGAAATAATCAAGCTCTTCATCATAGTCATGGGGTTTAAAACCCTTTGATCTGGCCTCGGACAGGGTCATTGTCTGCGCAGTTTTCCCTTCAACACAGATAAGATCAAAGTGTATGGAGTGATATAGTTTGTCCTCTAATGTTACTACAACAATGGCGTTTCCCGGCATTGTTTCTTCAACGGTTATATAAATACTTAGAAATAGCAAAACGATAATAATGCTTATTGATATGACAGTAATTATCCTATATTCCTTTTTCATTTAAACGGCACCTGTCAACAGATATAGGGAAACGTAATTCCAGTTTGCTTAGCCCCTGGGAATTCAGTTGAAGACATCCGAAGGCCCACTTTGTTAAATACAATATCAATCTTATGCCTATAGAATGTAGCTTGCTTAAACAATTCTATGAATGCAGGAAATCAAGCATGATTTTTAAAAATTACTAACACAATAAAAAGATATAAGTCAATCGTTTAAACAATAAATCCTTCTGTTCAAATTTTATAGCATATCAGTTTTTCTTGTCATCATCTGCTTTTAAAAGAGGTATCTTAAAAAACTGCACACCTTCCTCCCTGAGAATGCTTTCTTCGTTTTCTGTGGCCGAACCCCTTATGTTCCTCTCTTTTGACACCCCATAATGGATTTTTAAGGCTTCTTTGGCAAAGCCTGTTCCTAAATCTTCAAATTCCCTGTTGATGTAATTGACCATCTCCTTCGCCAGTTGTTTATAATTAATTTTTCCATCGTCATTTCCGGGTAATTGGACAGATGCGGACTTAATGGATGTCACAGGGGAAAGCACTCTTTTGATTTTATTATCATTGCAATGGGGACAGCTAACCAGTTTCATGGAGTTTTGTTTTTCATAGGACTCCAGATTATCGAACCATCCTTCAAATACATGGCCTTTGGAACACTGTAAATCGAAAGCAATCATCTTTAAATAATACCTGCCCTAACATAAATTTATAATAATATTACCAGATTTAT
>JAFGIC010000126.1 GCA_016929815.1 Deltaproteobacteria bacterium | reverse complement strand
TTAGGGTTCAAAATAGAAATGTTGCTTAATTGTTTTGGGTTTTATCGTATCAATAGCGGGTGCTCCGTCAGCAATCTTTTTTCGGGCCATAGGAAGTTCCTTTGGATTAGTTTTAGATTATTCTTTCGCCCGTGGTGATAATCTCATTCACAAAAGGGTCAGGTTCATCGAAATCCGTTTTTGCAAAGGCATGCGGTTCGATCTTCAGATCCACATCCCTGGTCAATTTCATTAGCTCAAGATTTTCATCAAAACCGTTTATATCTTCCTTATCCCAAAAAACCGCCAGATCAATATCGCTGTCTGGGTGCTGTATGTTCTTGGCATATGATCCGAACAGATACACCCGCCATATGGGGATCTGCTTTTGCCTAAGAACCTCAATATATCTCCGGATTGTCTGATAGACTATCTTTCTATCTTTTTGATCAGCCATTGCCTGAACTCCTTTATTCTTTTTATATAGTCTTCGGCATAAGATTCGGTCGCCTTTTTCCTGAACGATTCTTTATAATCAGGATAACGGGTGAGTATATTGAATGTCGTAACCTCTAAAAGAAAGTTTTCTTGATCTTCAGTCAACTCCAATTCAGCCATTTTTGCCAGTTTTAAAAGATGGTGTATGTGAGGGATAGCAACTTCTTTATTCTTAGCCAAATATGCCTTAAGAGTTTTTTCAAGAATCAGATGGCCGATATATAGGGACCAGCTATAATGCCCGTCGTTAAACAGACTCTCCATCACAGGCAAATCCCTGTCTGATATATCGATCCAATATTTTACTATTTCATCCCTTTTCATAACCAATCTCCTTTCATTTTAAAAGGAAATTTCTTATCTCATTTTTCGCATTCCATGGGTCTGTAATCTCCCAAAAGATCTATTTGAAATTTGGGACTGGAACTCTCTGCATTATTCTAATATTTGGAAAGCTGAGAAAGAATAAGTCATTTATTACGGATTGGTCAAGGAGAATAATCAGATATTGTTCCTGAATAATCACAAAGGTGAACCTGTTACGCAGCACGACAATCGTAGAAACTGGAATATATTTATTTAGTGTCCATCCATAAAGAAGGAATTTATGGATGGAGCTTTCAGCTTTCAGCGATTAGCATTCAGCTAGATCGTTTAATTAATAAGGTTTTGCTGATCCCGCCTTGGCGGGACTGACATCGTGAATCAGAAAATTGGTGTTTTCGAATGAATACTAAGTAATTATGTATGGCAATTTCGGAGGAAATATGAGATATAAATAAAAAGTATATAACTTGATTCACAGATGATCTCAGTCGGAGGAGGTCCGGATTATGGCTGGACGTGATATTATGCTTATAAATTGTAAATACTGCAATGCCGCCCTGGGTATCCCTGTTGAAAGTATTACTGAGGAAGGCAAGTGGATTCCATGTCCGCACTGCAATAAAAATCTTTTTATACAAAAGAGCCAGTTTGAAAAACATTTCCAATATTCCATGCATTGCCCGAAATGCGGCGAGCTTCAAGATCCGTCCGAAGAGTGTGTTTATTGTCACGTGATAATCAATAAGTACCTTAAGATTAAAGGAATCAAAACGGCATGGGACATACTGACTCAAAGGTTTCCAGCAAAAACACCGGCATCTCGCAGTATAATGATCAAGTGTCCGAATTGCGGTTTTACCAAGGAGCTTTCAAAAGACCAATGCCCCAGTTATATTACACGAATCGGGTGCCCGGAATGCAACCAGTCCTTTGATATTGTTAACTGGATGGACATGGGCGATAGAATCCCCAAATGGTGATATAGAATCAAGATACTTAAACAATTACTTTATAAATGCCTGCTGGATATCAGCAGGCAGGTGTTCCATGTATCCGGATTAAAGGTTAAAGGCTCCATCGATAATTTATTTTTTTGCTGCCTCCTGCTCCAGCATGTCAGGCCCGTAACTGAAGGTCTCGCTGAAGGTGTAATAGGGCTCGGGCTGTTTCGGGAAATTTTCGCTCAATGGGCCGCACAACTTGTTGACTGCAAACAGCCGGCTGCGGAGTTCGGTCTTTGCAGCGGCTGCGCCGGTCGGCATCCCGCCCATGCTGCCCCCTGCACCGGGAGCGCCGCTGGCAGATCCTTTTACCTGCTCCATGGAACTCTCGACCCAGCTCTTTTCAAAGGGGGTCATGAACTGGACAAGGAGGTTTGCATGCCATATCTTCCATTTGCCGTCCTCTTTAATAAAGTCCACGAAATATCTCTCCCATATCCATGCGGCCATAAAATTATCGCCTGCCAGTTCGGTAATGAACCCTGGGGATTCCCATGATCCCTTGGCGGTCTGGCCGTCTCCGGCGATCTGTATGTTCGGTGTTGTGTTGGTATGCATTTTCATCCAGCCTGCGAGGGCATACTTCTCGTCATCAGGTATCTCGGGAAAGAGCTTTCTGATGGCTTGCAGCCTCGCCTTTCGCGTCTCATCCCACATATCGCAATAATATGCAATGATGTTGTCAAGCCCTATGCGCATTTCAGTATTCTGTATAAATGCGACATCAGGCTGGTTCTGCGCCCAGATGTCTTTGATCTGCTCCCGGTTCATGCCCGCCGCGTCATAGGAGGCATGCCTGCTCCACACGTTCTGAACCTCCTGCACATCCAAGGCTCGCTGGGCCAGTTTTTCTACCCGTGCGATTTCCGCCTCCAGCTCGGCATTTTTTTTGCTGCATGCGGGCAGAAATAAAAGGATGCAAAAAGCGAATAATATTAATGGAATGCTTATTGATAAACTTTTCATGTCAAAACCTCCCTTATGAATGTAATTAACCTCACACTACGCCCCAAAAGGGGAACCTGCCAATTGCCGACTAAACACCTCTTTTACATTATAGGACATGCCTGTCGCTTGTGCCAGGGATATTTTTTTGACGGCAAAAAGGCAGGAAATGGACCCCATCTCCTGCCTTTTGTATTATAAAACTTTCACTGAAGGCTGAATGCCTACAACTGACAGCATGCATCCGAAAATCAGATTTTCGGATGCACACCCTTTTATTCCCCTTCATCCATATAGGACCAGGTCTCGCTGAAGGTCTTGTATGGCTCAGGAGGTCTGGGAGTCATTGTTACAATAGAGTCTTTCGACCAACCTCTGTACTGGTTTTTATATACATAGTCCCAGTTTGCTGAGGCAGCGCCGCCGCCCTGCGGACCGAGTTCACTGCCGATTGTTTCTCCGGCATTTCATCATCCTCCTTTTTAATTTGTTATGAATTGTATCTTGACTTATTCGGGTTTTGCTTCGCCTGGGCCTCTTTCCTTGCCCAGGGAGGTGCCTTCGAATGTCACCAGTTCCTCCTTGGTAAGCTTGCCGTCCTTGTTCATGTCAACAGCCTCAGGCAGTTTGCATTCGGACATCTCCTTGGCGCTGATCTTCTCATCATGATCGGGGTCGCAGAAGGGGGGTGTTAAAAACATTCTGTCGGTCAGGCCTGCGGCCGTAAATTCTTCCTTTGTCATGAAACCATCCTTATCTTTATCAACGCCATCGACAAAGGCGTCAACGTTGAATGCCTTTGTCTGCGGCATCGCGGCTCCGCCACCGCCTGCATCACCCTGGGGAGCGCCGGCTGCATCTCCCGGAGGGGCAAAGGCAGGGGTTGTCTGGGCAGGGCCGGATGGCGTCTGCGCAAGAACAGGTAAGGCAAATAATATGGAAAGACAGGTTATCGATAAAATTCTTTTGATACTCATAATGCCTCCTTATGAAATGTAAATTAAACTCAACCAATCAGTTTTCTGCCGTTACAGGCAATTTGGCCGACTGTTAAATTTCTGAATGGTGTCGGTTTGCAGAAAATGGTTCAGCATAAATAGAACTATATATCTCATTTGTATATGATAATTTGTGAATATTTTATGGCATTTGACGTCGGATTGGGGGTCGTAAGATTAAAATTAGTCCTGTGGGGCGAATTCGGCCAAGGAGGGTTTCTGAGCCGGGCGTGACGCCCGCCCCACGGGACTAGCCAAGACAGGCCTCTGGATCGTGGACCTGTGTGTAAATAAAAAGGATTATTATTTAAGCTCCGCAGCTATAATTTTCATTCGCAGGATTATGTTGATCCGTTTAAAAGATAAAGCGAATAAGCCTGATTACATCACAGGGGTTAGCAACCGGCCCCGAGGGAAAAACCTGGAGGGCTAAGAATCCCCCAGACCGGTCGCTCCCTTTGAGAGAAGTCTCTATCCTGAATAAATCTCATTTTTTAGGAGGAAAATGAAAATGCTTCAAGATATGGCGCCAGTATAAAAGGAAGTTTAATAATAGGCTATGGCAGATGATGACTATTTTATGACATTTCGCGCTGTTTTTTAAAAAAATCACGGGTAGTGTTATTGGTGACTCCTGTCTGAATCCCCCATCCATTACAGATGAGGGATTCAGTGAAAGGGCTGGGGAGGTTTATTCCTCGGCGTAGCTGAATGCGTCTTCGAAATGGATTAAAGTAATCGAGCCCGGAGATAAACGTGCCCCGGCTAAACAAGGTGTCTGCCGGGGCCGGATGTTCTTCATAAAGAATTAAAATTTTACTGAGAGAACGCCTCCATAGGTCCTTGGCGAGCCTATCATCATGGTCCCCCTGCCTCCGCCCATAACTATGTAACTTGTTTTTTCAGCATAATTGGTCAAATTTTTCACATAACCGGTAAGGTTCCAGGTTCCGGTAGGATGTGCATAGGTCGCGGAAAAATCTCCTTTTACGAATGCCTCCTGATCCCTGTATCCCCTTAAATCATAAGCCATAGGTTCATAAGTGGTCGTATCAATGGCAAGCGCCTCTTCCTTCCAGGTCATGAAGAATTTCGATTTAAAACGTGCGTCAATGCGTGTTGTGAGCACACCGCCATTCCAGAGGCTGAAATTATGGCTGTAGGAGGCGGTTATTGTCCAATGGGGAGAATAGGTCTTTCCCTTTCCCTCGTAGTCCAGATCAGCTATCCCCTGCGAATTGGTTATATCCATGAAATCAAAAAAGAGTTTCTTGAATTTTGAATTCAGATATGAAATCGAGAAATCCAATTTGTCCTTTTCGGTTATAATAGCACTGGTCTGCAGATCGACTCCATATTCATAAACGTCTCCGACCGTCTTTCCCATATCATCATCCTGTATAATCGTCTCATCCCTGGTGCCGCCGATCGAGTCATCGTAGAGACCTGTGTCATCGTAATCCCCATCGCCATTAAGATCTTTCTGATCTACGTACTGTGCCCCGCCGACCGCCAGATAATTATTATAATCATAATAGAAGGCAGCGATATTCACCTGCAGTCTGTTTTCCAGGAAACGGTTTTTTGCCCCGACGGTAAAAGACTTCAGCTCTTCAGAAGGAAAGGTATTCCCCTCGGCATCAAAGGCCATGCCCTGGGTGCGATAGCTTGATGACAAGTCGGAATATAACATGGATTTTTCGCTCACATCATATTCAATGCCGACCTTGAAATCCGGATTGGTATATTTCATATTGGTAATCTCTGCACCGCCTACAGTTCTGCCCGGCCTTGGAGGGTATTCCAGGTTGTATGAATCATTTTTATCATTGGTTATTCGAAATCCTCCTGTTGCGCGAAATCTGTCCGTAACCGGATATGTAATATTTCCATAGAAGGCCTTGGTCTGTTGCATATTGTGCATCCTGTTATAGCTGCCGTTAGATGAATCGTTGGTCATCTCATCCAGCGATTTGTACCAGATTAAACCGGTTATCCATTTGAAAAGGAAATCCTCTGAAGATGCCATGCGCACTTCTATTCCTTTTTCATAATTGTCTCTTGTTCCGACGGAAGTGACGAGGTTGCCCGACCCGGGCGGATCTTCCATTGAACTGTCGGACGGCGAAGAAGATTTGCTGTAGGACGGGGTTACGGTTAAGGTTGCGAAATTAAGATCCAGGTTTATTGTCCCGTATATCTTCTTTTGTGTCTGTTTTCTTGCGTTGCCGGTTGATTCTTCAGCTGAAGTCCATGGTTCATCCTCATCATCCTGATTAATAAATGCCGTAACGCCTCCGAATCCATAATTGGCGACCTTTGTTATTTCACCGGTGACCAGAAATGAAAATTTGTCGTTCGGTTTGAACAGCGCCCTGAGACGTGCGGATTTCGAGTCTTCATCATCTCCGCCGTTTGTAAGATAACCGTCCCTTTTGGTAATGGAAACGGCTGCACGCAAGGCTATTGTATCTATGACAGGGGCATTCACCGCGCCTTCAATATGTTTGAGGTTGTAATTCCCTAATTCAAGAGTGCTGGATGCCTCAAATTTATCGGTCTTCGGGGTTGCGCTTACTATGTTTACGATGCCTCCCGGGGTCGAACTTGCGTATAGTGTGCTTTGCGGGCCATAAAGCACCTCTACCCTTTCAAGGTCATAAAGGCCCTGTCCGCTTTGCTGCCTGTTACTCATAACGCCGTCCATGTTTACGGCCACGGTGGGAGACGATACCTGAACCCTGTTTTCAGGTTGATCATCGCTGATCCCTCTGAGGGAAATCCTCAAGTTGCTTCCGGCCTTGTTGACAATAGCGCTCGAAATGTTGCCAAGGATCTGCTCAATATCGTTTTTCCCCAACTCCTTGATCTCATCGCCGGAAATTACCTCCATGGCGATGGGTACCTTCTGCTGATT